>JAWUZB010000099.1:0-12109 GCA_034110505.1 Gammaproteobacteria bacterium | reverse complement strand
ACGAAAAAATAATAAATGAACGACCATACTGAGCAGCAACCCTTAGCGGAATTTGCTGAACAAGCGTACCTCAATTATTCAATGTACGTAATTCTAGATCGCGCCCTCCCATTTGTCGGTGATGGCCTGCACCCAGTGCAGCGCCGCATTGTTTATGCAATGTCAGAGCTAGGCTTGCATAACGCCGCAAAATATAAAAAATCGGCGCGTACGGTTGGCGATGTATTGGGTAAATTCCACCCCCATGGTGACAGCGCTTGTTATGAAGCGATGGTGTTAATGGCCCAACCGTTTAGCTACCGTTACCCCTTGGTTGATGGTCAAGGCAACTGGGGCTCCACTGATGATCCAAAATCGTTTGCCGCGATGCGCTATACCGAGTCTCGTTTGGCGCCATACGCGCAGAGCTTGCTAACTGAGTTAGGTCAGGGCACCAGCGATTGGCAGCCCAACTTTGATGGCACTATGCAAGAGCCAACTAACTTACCTGCGCGGTTACCGAACATCCTGTTAAATGGTGGTTCTGGTATCGCCGTTGGTATGGCCACCAGCATTCCCTCGCATAACATCCGTGAAGTGGTGGATGCCTGTGTGCATCTATTAGAAAACCCGAAAGCGACCGTCGAAGATTTATGCCAATTCGTACAAGGCCCTGACTTTGCGACCGAGGCTGAAATCGTGACACCGAAGTCGCAGATCTTAGATATCTACAATACTGGCCATGGCTCGATTCGCCAGCGTGCTATCTACAGCAAAGAAGACGGTAACATCATAGTCCACGCATTGCCATTTCAAGCCTCTGGCTCAAAAGTGTTAGAGCAAGTTGCGGCGCAGATGCAGGCAAAGAAATTACCGATGGTCAGCGACTTACGCGATGAGTCAGATCAAGACAACCCTATTCGTTTGGTTATTGTGCCACGCTCCAATCGTGTTGATATTGATGCGGTGATGGGGCATTTATTTGCTACTACAGATTTGGAAAAAAGTTACGGAGTTAATATGAACATGATCGGTCTTGATGGCCGGCCACATGTTTATAACCTGCGTGAAACGCTTAAAGAATGGCTTACCTTTCGGATTCAAACAGTACGTCGCCGTCTACAGTATCGCTACGACAAAGTTACCGATCGTTTGCACATATTAGAAGGCTTATTGGCGGCTTTTTTAAACATTGATGAAGTAATTGCGATAATTCGAGCAGAAGATAAACCTAAGCCTGTTTTGATGCAGCGCTTCGATATATCAGATCGTCAAGCGGAAGCCATTCTAGAGTTAAAACTGCGTCATTTGGCAAAGCTTGAAGAAATGAAAATTCGCGGTGAGCAAGAGGAATTAGACAAAGAACGAGAGCGTTTAGCACTATTGCTAGGTTCAGATGTTCGCTTGAAATCTTTGCTTAAAAAAGAATTACGTGAAGACGCTGAAGCATTTGGCGATCACCGTCGGTCGCCGCTTGTTGAGCGTCATGCGGCAAAGGCAATCGACCAAAGTGAGTTGGTGCCGAGCGAGTCAATTACCGTGGTCTTATCAGCTCAAGGCTGGGTTCGTGCTGCCAAAGGACATGAGATAAATCCTCGAGAGTTGAACTATAAATCAGGTGACAGCTTTTTCAGCGCAGCCAAGGGTAAATCTAATCAAATGTTAGTCGCGCTCGACTCGACGGGTCGAACCTATTCAGTGCCATCGCACAAATTGCCGTCAGCGCGTGGGCAAGGTGAGCCGCTTACTAGTAGTGTAAGCACGCCGACGGGCGCGACCTTTAAGGCGGTGATGATGGGCGCTGATAAAGACCAATATGTGATGCTAAGTGATGCCGGTTATGGCTTTATTTGCGAAATCGAAAACATGCTGACCAAGAATAGGAAGGGCAAGGCCACTTTAAGTGTTCCAAAAGGCGCTGAAGCGTTGCCGTCTCTGCCGATAAATAATTTGCAACAAGACTATTTAGCCGTCGTTACTACCGCCGGATATCTAACCATATATCCAGTGACTGAGTTGCCAGAGCTCAGTAAAGGTAAGGGTGTTAAACTTATCAATGTACCAAGCACCCTGCTTAAAAACCGATCTGAATACGTACTTGGCGCTACGACCTTTAAGAAAGGCCAGCATGTATTGGTGCATTCCGGCAAACGTTACCTACGTTTGAAGGGTCAAGACCTAGATCATTACATGGGTGAACGAGGTAAGCGTGGCCGTAAGTTGCCAAAAGGTTTCCAAGCCGTAAAAGCGATTACCACAGAGAAAGCCTCGGCCACACAAGACGATATTTTAATTGATAGTTAAGCGGCTTCTTCTCGACAGTTGAAATTTGCTTACTAGCTAGTAGGTCAAGGCTTTTTTTGAAACGAGCTTAAGGCTTTGAAAGCTAAATTTATAGTGAGACTAAAGAATGAATAAACTACAACAATTGCGTGCTATGACCGTGGTGGTCGCCGACACTGGCGACTTATCGGCTATCGCCGAATACACGCCGCAAGATGCAACTACTAACCCTTCGTTGCTATTAAAAGTAGCGCAAGATCCCACTTATGCAAACATTATCGACAGCGCGGTTGCCAGTGCTAATGGCCGTTTAATCGATGCGGTTGATAATTTTGGCGTCGATGTTGGTTGTGAAATTTTAAACATCATTCCTGGCCGTGTTTCAACTGAGGTAGACGCTCGTTTGTCGTTCGATACTGAGGCAACAGTTGCCAAGGCAAAGAAACTTATCGCTTTGTACAAAGAGCGAGGCATTGGGCAAGACCGTATTTTGATAAAAATTGCGTCAACCTGGGAAGGCATTAAAGCGGCTGAGCAGCTTGAAAAGGAAGGCATAAACTGCAACCTGACTTTATTGTTTAGTTTTGCCCAAGCGGTTGCTTGCGCCGAAGCCGGTGTGTTTTTAATCTCGCCTTTTGTTGGCCGAATTATGGACTGGCATAAAGCCAATGGTGGCGAAGATAGTTATGCGCCAATGCAAGACCCTGGGGTTGTTTCGGTTACTCATATCTATAACTATTATAAGCAACATGGTTATAGCACTATTGTGATGGGCGCTAGTTTTCGAAATACCGGTGAAATTGAAGCGCTAGCGGGCTGTGATTACCTGACTATTGGCCCGAACTATTTAGAGCAGCTGCGCAATGATAACGGTGAGTTGATTCAGCGCTTGTCAGCGGACAAGACTTCTGAAGCACAAGCTAAGTTGTCACTCGATGAGCCGAACTTTCGTTGGCTGCAAAATCAAGATGCTATGGCTACCGAAAAGTTAGGTCAAGGTGTTCGTGCTTTTGCTGTAGACCAAGTGAAGTTAGAAGACTTAATTGCGCCAAAACTCTAAAACAAAATTAAGAGCTGGTTAATAACGCTCCTTAATCGACGGAGTGGCGACATATTTGATCTAATTGAGGTCTCTATTAATGAAGACAATTATTCAGCTTGTGGCAAAACATTACTGGCCGATAAGCGCGCTGGTATTGGCGGCAATTACCTTGTTATCGCTAACCCCAGTGGCAAATTTGCCAGACGCTATAGGCTCAGATAAAACCCACCATCTAATCGCTTATGCTGTCTTATCGCTGCCGATTGCGATTAGGGGAGGGCCTCGTTGGATGCTTTTATTACCCTTCTTTATTCTATGGGGAGGTGCCATTGAGCTGATTCAACCTTATGCAAACCGCTACGCTGAATGGTTAGATTTTGCTGCCAATTCTACCGGCGTAGCGCTTGGTGCGTGTGCCGGAGTTCTGGCTCGCCGGTATTGCGATTAGCTCGATTTGCTTGACGCCCCAAATCAGTTCAGACTCTAAGCATTGATTACTCTGCCTTATTGAGCCCTGATACGCCTATGTCTGTGCAAATATTACTTCCTCGAATCCTACAGATTGGAGAGCATGCCAGCGAGCAGCTACCTGACGTTCTGCTTAGCATTGGTTGTAAGCAACCGCTAATTATTACCGACAAGATGATGCTCGAGCTTGGCTACGTTGATAAGCTTCAAGGCCTTTTAACAGAGCAAGGTATTGTCAGCGATGTTTATGCTGATACCGTACCAGAGCCGACGGTAGCGTCGATTCAAGCCGGCGTCGAGAAAGTGGTTAACGGTGACTATGATTGCCTTGTGGCGATAGGCGGCGGCAGCCCCATTGATAGCGCCAAGGCAATTGGGGTGCTAGCTAAGTTCGGTGGTCAAATGTCGGACTACAAGGTGCCGCGAATTGTTGATCAGTCAGGCTTGCCGGTTATCGCCATACCGACAACCGCTGGAACCGGTTCAGAAGCCACTCGTGCGACCGTAATTACTAATCAACTAACTGATGAAAAAATGCTCTGCATGGGTAAAGGTTTTATGCCGGTAGCGGCATTAGTTGACTATGCGCTAACACTGAGTGTGCCACCGAGAACAACCGCTGATACCGCGATTGATTCATTGACTCACGCTATTGAAGCTTACGTAAGTAGAAAAGCAAGTCCGTTTACGGATGCACAGGCGATTCAAGCAATGGGGCTTATCGCGCCGAATTTACGCAGCGTGTTTCATCAGCCAGAAAACCGAAAAGCCCGAGAGGCGGTGATGTTGGGCGCTACCTTGGCCGGAATCGCTTTCTCCAATGCGTCGGTTGCTTTAGTGCACGGTATGAGTCGGCCAATAGGTGCGTTTTTTCATGTACCACACGGCTTATCTAACGCCATGTTGCTGCCCGCTGTTACGCGATTTTCAATTGTCGGTAACGAACCCCGTTATGCCCAATGCGCGCGCGCCATGGCGGTGGCTGATGCGACTGATTCTGATAATCAGGCTAATCAAACGTTATTGTTGGAGTTAGACGCCCTAAATAGCGAGTTGAAGGTACCTACATTGGCCGAGTTTGGGGTTGCCAAGGCTGATTTTGATAATGTGCTAGACGTGATGGTCGAGCAGGCATTGGCGTCTGGGTCGCCGGCTAATAACCCTAGAATTCCTGTGGCTGATGAAATTAAGCAAATTTATCGACAATTATGGTCATAAACGCGGTCAAAGTGGAAAAAATGACCGAAATACTGGCTATAAGTTGAGTTAAGTGCTCGTTTGCGTTAAGTTAACTCGGCAGTTGTTCGATAGCATTTAGTCAAAACATGTCCCATAGACAACATTTTATGTTTCGAAAGTGTGGTTATGCTTATTGGACAATAATGCACCCCCTATTTACACTTTGATTGATGGCAATTAAATTTGCTTTATATTCATTGCGTTATGAGGGACGGGGGGTCGATAAAAGATAAATTTACTGAGGAGATTGAACTTGAAGAAAACTAAACTAGTTAGCTCTATAGCTCTAGCAATAGGGGCGAGTGTAATAGCTACGTCAGCTCATGCACAGTTAGAGGAAATTGTGGTAACCGCCACCAAACGTGCGGAGAGTGCTCAGGATATTCCTGTCGCCATTCAAGCTATTGGCGCCCAAGCGTTAGAAGAATTAGGTGTAAACACCTTTGAAGAATATGTAAAGTACCTGCCGAACGTGATTCAGCAGGGCCGCGGCCCAGGCCGTAACGAAATTTACATTCGTGGCGTTGCTACAGAACAATCAAGCAATACCGTATCGTCAGTGCAAGGTTCAGCGCCAGCAGTAGCGCTTTATCTCGATGATCAGGCGGTATCTTTTGGTGGACGTAATTTAGATATCTATGCCGCTGACTTGCAACGTGTTGAGGTTCTACCTGGCCCTCAAGGCACTCTTTTCGGA
This sequence comes from Gammaproteobacteria bacterium, assembly GCA_034110505.1. GTDB lineage: Bacteria > Pseudomonadota > Gammaproteobacteria > Arenicellales > Arenicellaceae > Arenicella. Next base: position 6,401 of record JAWUZB010000099.1, on the reverse strand, counting down.
GCAAGCTCACAGTCTGGTACGGTACGTTTGATCACCAATAAGCCTTCAGTAGAGGGTTTTGAGGCCAGCGTTAAAGCTGGCTACAGCAGCACCAGTGGTGGTGATCCAAGTACTAACTTGGAGGCGGCGTTCAACGTCCCGCTGTCAGATACTATGGCGGCTCGTGCGGTGGTGTACTCTGATACCCAGGGTGGTTGGATCGACAATGTCGCATCGGCCTTTAACCCTAATCAAAACGATTTAATTAATGTTATTAATCGTAATCAGATTACTTCGTCGGCGGCAATTTTGCCTGGTTCCCCGGTAGCACAAACGACCAATGGTAATGTTGTTCAAGACAATTGGAATGACGCACAATATCAAGGCGTTCGTTTAGGCTTTTCATGGGCTATCAATGATGATTGGAGTGCCTTGATTCAACACACGAGTCAAGACTTAGAAACTGAAGGTGTGTTTGAGTATGCACCAACAACCGGGTCAACAGACCAGTCTCAAAGTTTCTCGCCAGATAGAAATAACGATAATTTCGGCCTAACCACTTTAACGGTTGAAGGTCGTGTCGGTGGTTTAGATGTAATTTATACCGGCGGTTTCTTAGATCGCGATGTGAATTCAGTAATTGATTATACCGTCTATAGTTTTGGTGGTGGTTATCAAGTTTATTACATCACCACAGGCGGCTATTCAACAGCGTCTGAAGTATTTGATTTGCGAAAGCAATATGTTGATGAAACCGAAAGCCAACGAACCAGCCATGAAATACGCTTGCAAGGTGAAATTGGAGAGCGAGTTCAATTCACTGTTGGCGCATTTTTAGACGATGTCGAAACCAAATCATTGGGTCAATTCCAATATTTCGGTGCTCTTGATGCAGGTCTCAACACGGCTGTTCGCCCGGCAGATCTTGCCCGTGGCAGCAACAACCGTATCGGCCTAGTTGAACAGACTACGTTCGCCAATGATTTCACCCGTGAAGAAGAGCAAACAGCATTTTTCGCGGATGTCTCATTCGAAGTTACTGATTCACTAACCCTCAGTGCAGGTGTTCGCGCCTATGACATCGACTTTGCCTTAACCGGTGCAACCGGTGGCTCATTTGGTTGTAAGGGCAAGGACCCTTCTACGCTACAAAATGGTGACGGAGTAGTTCCATCTGGTCGGGATACTAGTTACGCTGTGACGCGTGCTGACGGAACCGTAGGTTGTTCTGATAATTCGGGCAATAATGTAACTCAGCGTTTAATTAACTTAGGAACTTTTGGTGCTCTGAGTGAAGGTGGTACGCCGGTGGCTGGTTTGGAAAATCTAGGTGCCGACGGTGTTGCTAACCAAGATGATACAATTTTCCGCTTTACAGCTGATTATAAAGTGAATGAAGATGTACTTGTATTCGCTACTGTTTCAGAGGGTTTTCGCCCGCAAACGGTAAATCGTAATGCAGGTTCACCTTCGGCTAATCAAACCGGTCCTTTTGAGGGATTTGTTGTACCCGCAGTGGCTAAAACTGATGAGTTGACTAACTTCGAAATCGGCCTTAAAGGTGACTTCTTAGGTAATCGTTTACGTTTGAATGCGACGTATTTCAACTCAGAAATAACAGATCTTCAAACTACCCGATTTGACCCATCGAATGTTGCGTTCTTGGTGTTCATTGAAAACGTAGGTGATGCTGATATTCAAGGTATTGACGCCGATTTTACTTGGATACCGACAGACAATCTGACGATTGCAGGTGCGGCTTCTTGGATTGATTCTGAAATCACTCGTTTGAACGCACAACTGGAAGGTCTTGCAGCGCCGGTTGGCAGCGAATTACCGTTCACCGCTGACTTTGGCTTCAACATTCGTAGTCGATATGAATTTGAAATGTCGAGCTTTGGCGCCGATGCGTTCGTACAAGCGGGTCTGGTTTACACTGGTGACAGCTTATCGGGTATTGTTGGTAATGCTAACTTTGTAGAAGACACCACACGTCGTATTTATGGCCGTGGTTCGGGATTGCAAATTCGTAACGAAGGTGGCACTTTTGGTGCTAGCGGTGTTGCCACAGAAGTTCCAGGTTCTAGCGGTTTAACCGCCGATGGCCAGTTCTTTGCTAACGGTCGTTATGTGCAAGAGTCTTATTCAATTGTTAATTTTTCAACTGGTATAAACAAAGATAACTGGGGCGTAGAGCTTTTCGTTAACAACGTGTTTGATGAAGACGGTATCATCAACATTAATACCGCCGATTACACGCCTCGTGTATCTGTAACTCGACCGCGCACGGTTGGGCTACGTTTTCGTTGGAATTACCAATAAGCTTTAACGGTAACTTATTAATAGTGCCTTATTACGTAGCACTATTAATAAATCGATTAAAAGGCGAGCCTTATGGCTCGTTTTTTTTGTCTCCACGAAGTTAGATATGCACAAGCACGATGTTGTACTATCAAATAAATAACCAAGAACTTTACTAATAATGTCACTTCAAACCCCTTCGCATGCCGTAATCTTATCCACTACAGAGCTGGTTAAAAAAGGTATGTTTCAAGCCGCTTTAGACATCATTGCGAGTAATCAAGATGAGCTAAATACTAATGCTGAAGCATACTATATCCGTGCAGTCTGCCTGCGTCGGCTTAAGCGACACGAAGACGCCATTAGTGCGCTGAATTTACTCCTTGGCATAGACTCTGATTATGTTCGTGCTTATCAAGAGCTTGGTCACGTATTTGTCGATCAGGGTAAAATTTCATCTGCAATCAAGGCTTATGAAACGGCTGTCAATGCCGACAACGCATTAATAGCAAGTTGGAAGGCGTTGGTCAATTTGTATACAAAAACCTCGAATCAAGCCGGGCTCGATCGTGCCAATCATGAGCTTATTCAATTAAGCGCTCTGCACCCTGCTTTGCAGGCTGTAAAGAGTCAACTAAATCGCGATAACGTGAGCATGGCAGATAAAATTTGTCGAGACTACATGCTCAGTAACAAGCAAGATATTGAAGGTATGCGCTTGTTAGCCGAGATTGCGGTTCGCTCTAAAATTTTAGAAGATGCTGAATTCATATTGGAAAGCGCGGTGGTTTTTTCGCCTACCCATATTGGCGCTCGATTTGACTATGCCAACCTATTAATTAAGCGGCAGAAGTTTGGTAAAGCGCATGATATTGCCACCATCTTAAATCAACAAAACCCGCAACAAGTTCAGTTTCAAGTATTGTTGGCGGCGACACTCTCCGGTGTCGGTGAGACTCAAGCAAGCGCAGAATTGTATCGAAATATCATCAAGCAAAATAACGGTATGCAGAGTTTATTATTATTACTCGGACATGCTGAAAAAACCTCGGGTAACATTGACGCTGCGACTAAGGCTTACCGAGAACTGTATAAACAGTCGCCTGATTTTGGCGATGCATTTTGGAGTTTAGCCAATACCAAAACCTATCAATTTACCGATCAAGAAATTGAGCATATGCAAGATTACAGAGAGCGCTCTGAGACCAGCGTGATCAATAAAGTTCATATGAACTTTGCCTTGGGTAAAGCACTCGAAGATAGGCAAGAGTTTGCTTCGGCATTTCACGCTTACGAACTTGGTAATCAGCTCAATAAGGACATGCTCAAATACGACATTCCTGAAATTCACAAGCGCATTCAACGTCAGATCAGCACGTGTAATGCTGACCTCTTTAGTAACTTGAGCACGGTCGGATGTGTTGACTCTGCGCCGATATTTATAGTTGGCTTACCGAGAGCGGGATCGACCTTACTAGAGCAAATTTTAGCATCACATTCACAGGTTGATGGAACCATGGAGCTGCCTAATATCATGAGCGTTAGCCGGCGTTTGCTGGGGCGTGAAAAAGTAGCCAAAGACGACGAACCGCATTACCCAAAAATACTAGCCCAATTAGAGCACGACTACTTTCGTCAGTTTGGTGAGCAGTACATCAACGATACAAAAGTATTTAGGCAGGGAGCTGCCTTTTTCATCGACAAGATGCCGAACAATTTTTTACACATTGGCTTGATCAAATTGATGTTACCAAATGCAAAAGTAATAGATGCTAGGCGTCACCCAATGGCATGTTGCTTTAGTGGTTTTAAGCAACTATTCGCTGAAGGACAAGAGTTTACTTATGGATTAAACGAAATTGGCGATTATTATAAAAACTACGTTGAATTAATGGATCATTGGGATGCTGTTTTACCTGGGTTTGTGCTCAGAGTGCAGTACGAAGATGTGGTGCATGATCTCGATACCCAGGTACGTAGAATTTTAGATTTCTGCAGTTTGCCATTTGAACAAAATTGTATCGAGTTTTATAAGACTAAACGCAATGTCAGAACACCCAGTTCAGAACAAGTGCGTCAGCCAATTTATACTACCGGTTTAGAACAATGGCGTAATTTTGAACAGCATTTACAGCCTTTGATTGACTCACTCGGCCCTGCGGTTCTTCAGCGTTACCCAATTACCGATTGATTGAGGCGGACAGCCGTGTGTTTTATTTTGATTTTATTGGCTCATTAAGGGATTGCTATATTAGCTATATATTGAACAATGCTAAAGCGCATTCCATTTACACCTGTGATCAGCAATCAAGTTTAGATGTGTCCATACAATTTCGTATCTCTTTATGATTATCTCGCATAAGCATCGCTTTATATTCTTCGCCACACCAAAAACGGCTACTCACTCGGTGCGCCAAGCCTTGGGGAATTATTCAGCCGATGATGATTGGCAACAGCAAGCGCTTTTCGGTGAGCAGCTAATCCCGATCCCGGCGATTGCTAAAATTAAACACGGTCACGTTAGCGTTAGCCAGTTAAAGTCAGCTCTCGGTGAAGAGCAATGGCATGACTATTTTCGATTTGGCTTCGTACGTAATCCGTTTGATCGCTTTGTGTCGACATGCGTATTCTTAAATCGGCAGAATCCTCGTTTTCAAGATAATTCATTATTATGGATGAAGGAGGCCTTAGAGCGCCCAGCCTTTCGTCAGCGGATTTTAGTGGTGCCACAAAGTGAATTGTTGGTCCATGCTGATGGCCAGTTGGGGCTAGACTTTGTTGGCCACTACGAAACGCTACAGACGTCGCTAGACACAATCTTTGATCAATTAGACTTGCCGGCCGTTCAGTTAACCGTAAAAAACCGCTCTGAGCACGCTCATTATCGGGAGTATTACGATGATCACTTGCGTGATTTGGTGACAGAATTTTATGCAGCTGACTTGACGCGTTTTAACTATGCGTTCTAATTGCTAGGCTTAGATGCTGTGTTTTTGAAAGTCGTCCAGTAGCTCGGAGTTTAGTGCCGCTCGAATTATACGTTGCATAATAATTGGGTTGACGCCAACCTGATTGCTTGCTGTGACTAATGCTCTTGGGTCTGGGTCCAACTGCTGTACGGTGCGTTGTAGTATCTGTTGATATTGTGGCAACCCATCTCGCTGGTAGCCATACAGCAGCCATGCTTCACGCCAGTCTTTTGCGAGGTCGCTAAGCAGCCGAGTGTAATGCTCTACTAAGCTTGGGCTGTTGCCAGCGTGTTGAGAAAAGTCGGCCACTAAGGTATCGGCTATCGACTCTAATTCTCCAGGAGCCATAACCGGAGCCACATTGAAGCGCTCAGTGCGTATTATTGGTTTTGCTTGAGGGTCAAATGCTAGCATCTGAGTACGGTTTTTGATCTCATCATCAGCCAACAGTTGCATGCTCCGCACGGTACTCCAAAAACGTGATGAGCCAGATGTATCGATAACTAAGTGAACTCTATCTTGTGAGCTGTTATTAACAACTTTGTGGCGCCGCCAAGAATCAAAAATCCAACATTCTCCAGCCTGCATATGAATACGTTGATCGCCACAATAGAACAGCACATCGGGATTAGTGGTGATGGGGATATGAATGCGAACGCGGCTATACCAGTGGTAGTTGAAGTCGACATGTTCTGATACCTCACATTTGCCGCCTAAGCGCATTAAGCGAGAACGGGCTAAGACTTCGCCAAACGAGGCCATTACCTGTTGCATATAGCCACAGCGTTGCAAATGGGGAGTCATTTGCATGTGACCAACAAACGCATCATTGTTGCCACCATTTTGTGACACTAATGGTATCGCGGCGTTACCCTGCAATCGATTCGGGTGAGCCATCCAATGTTGCGCATCAAATTGATGCAGCTCGGTTTTTAATCGATCTACATCAAAGCGAAACGGAAGGCGCACAAAGGGCTGGTCAAGCTTCATAAAGGCCCGTTAATACAGTTTTTTGATTATCGCGTGTTTACTTGTCATCCCACGTGCCGCGGCGACTCCAAGGGTCATGCTCTGGAAATCCATCCAAGTCAATTTGAGGGTCTGGAACAGACGGCTGCCGATGTAAGTCGTACTGGGCCGTCTTATAGATTG
>JAWUZB010000098.1:0-16951 GCA_034110505.1 Gammaproteobacteria bacterium | reverse complement strand
GGCAATATTAGTCTCTGTTGCTAGATCTTGCAGACCTGCATCAGGCTGGTCATCTGTTTTTCTATGATCCAAGCTGATCTGTTCAATTATCTTTCGAGCCGAACCCGACTCAAGCGCTTGACGCCAATTTTGTTGCTCAGGCAAATGAAATTGATGGCATGAAACACAACTGCTTGGCACTTTGTTTTCATGCGTTCTTTCACCGGTATGGCAAGCCTCACAAACGTCTAGATCGGGCATTAACACGTCACTTGCTTGCTCGGAACTGCTGGCATCATGGCACACCGAACAATCTGAGGTGCGATGGCTATAATGATCAAAAACAGATTTAGGCATCCACTGCTTGGTAATTCGGATCGGGTCTACGCGCCATTTAGATAAATACTTTCCACTCTCATCTAGACTAACTTCATGACAAGTTTTACAGGTAGTCTTTTCAAAAATTTCTTTAGCAACACTATTCGCTTTACCCCACGGGCTGGCAAGGTTCAGAGCTTGCTCAGCGCGTCGTGCAACAGTGCCGCCAGGTCGACGTAACACGAAGTCTCGCACCTCTTGAGGCGTTGGGTTACGACCTAAGCTATCGCGTAAAAATTCTCGCGAATAGTACTCTTCAAGCGTTAACAGCACGGTGTCAGGGTCGCCATGCGGTACTTCTCGTTCAGGAGCATCAGGATCAAACACCAAGGTGTGACATGTGCGGCAATTTTTTTCCATGCTAATTGCTTGCATTAATTGACCCGCGTCATCGGTCACGTGGCAATCATTGCAGGCCAGCACTTGATTGCCTTGTGGAGCATCGAGCCCTTCAGGATTCATATGCACATCATGAGGAAAAATCAGATTGGATTTTTCCAGTGGTTTATCCGCCAATGCAACACGACGCATCGACCAAGTCATGGCATCGGCCTTACCCTCAGGCACCAACATGCTGACCTTAAATGACGGGTGCGGCGCATCGCCACCGCTGTGCTGCTCTTTACCAAAACTATTGACATCAGCAAGTTCGGTATCGACCGCTCCGGTCTCATCCATGTCGGCATGACACGAGCTACAAAGCTTGTCGTCCTTGCGAACAATACTACTCGGCTCATCATGCTCGATGTGACAGCTTGCGCATCGCGAACCATCAAGCTTTGCAACATCATGTACGGAGGTATCAAAGTGATGATTAGTGTCATCATGACAGCTTAAGCAAGAATCGTCTTGTACCACTTCGAAAGCTTCGACGTGACATGCCTGACAGTTTTGGTTCAGCTCTGGAATTTGGTGTGGCTTCGAAAGATGCCCGGAGATCCATGCGTTATCAGATGGTAGCGGAGAGTCTCTAAGCGCATCTGCCGCATCATCGCTGACTAAACTCGCCACCGGCAGAATCAGAAATAACGCAAGTATAGCAATGAACAAAACCCAAGAGACCCACCTTTTACTGAGGCGAGTATCTTCCAGAGACAACTTGTAATTCGGTTTTTTGCCGCTCACGATTGGGATGTCCAGTTCATAGTAATTAACAATAAATTAGTGATAAACATCGAGGTTACCAGTAGAAGAAGACGACTATTACATGGGTAATCAAAGCCGCCAATAGTGCAAATGATATTGGCACATGAATATACAGCCAAACTTTTAGAATAGCTCGTATCTGTACGTCGCGCCTAACGCGTCTTAGCAGAGTTTCTTTGGCCGCAAAGTTAGCAATTAGACCCTGAACCGCGCCCGCCTCATCGCCGCCGCCACTCAATTGTGACAAGCGATCGGCTAAGGCATTGATCACCAAGGCTTGATCCTTGTTCGATTTTGGTTTTTCTTGACCATCAGGGTCAAGAGCAAAGGGAATACAAACGGTAGACGGGCTTTTAGCCGTCAATTGTTGCCACCAACCACCGCCGATTTGGCAACCATCAATAGCGCTTTCAACCAAACGACTTAAATTTGGAGTGGTCGCATTGCGAAGACTGCGCTCATCTATTTTATGGATTTTTTCGAGCAAGCTGTCAAGCGTATCGCCAGAGCGATTCGCGGTTAGTAAATTTGGGTATTTGAGATATACGAAGATACCGAAGAAGCCACTTAGAATAACGACCACCATAAGCACATAGGCCAAGGTGTGTACGTTCATGCCAAATTGGAAACCACCATGCAAGGTACCAACAAGCAGTAACGCTGTACCGAGATAGACATGCGCCGATGTCCAGCCTTGCACGGTACCCATATTAGAGCTGTAACTGCGTTTTCTCATGCCCAGCAATAACAACCAAACGATCAGCAGCGCACCAATCGTGCCGAGCGTATATCCCAACCAAGTACCACCATTGGGCATACCAACTGGCTGATGCCACTGATATGCAACAACCGACGCTAGGCTAACGGCAAGTGCAACCCAAAGGTACCGAGCGCGCTTAAAATTTAAGATTGATTGATACACGATTTATTTGTCTCAGTTAGCCTGTTTTCGTAGCGTCGTAGTTAGTTGTATCAATTTTGTTTGCATCAGTAAGGCTCATTAACTACCGAACCGGCTGCTAACCAAGTCGACAAAATCTTTCGGGTTCAGACGCATTGCCGCACCAGTCGGACAGGCACGAACACACGCTGCCCCTCCTGAATTATCTTTACAAGCATCACACTTTATCGCTTTTTTAATAGTCGCGCCCTCGGCGTACTGCTTGCCACCTGGGCCTGGACCTTTACCGGTCATCAACCAATGCAATAAAGTTGGTTTAGGTGCCGGGTCTTTCTGCAAGGAGATCACATCATAAGGACAATTGCGTACACAGTTACCACAGCCAATACAAGCTTCTTGATCGATGAACACCTCGCCATCACTGGCACGATGAATAGCGTCTGGTGGGCAGTCTTTCATGCAATGAGGGTGTTCGCAATGACGACACGATATCGGTACGTGAATATCGGCAAACGATGCGCCGGCCTCACGATTCAAGCGCGAATTGCCATCGTGAGTTTCAGCGCAAGCCTTTTCACAATTATCACAGCCAACACATAGCGTCTCATCGATTAATAACACGTCGGTACCTTCGCCTAGGCCTTCGCTCATTAAAAATGACATTAGCTCGCCACCCTTAGGCTGAGCTTCCATGCGCGCCTCAACCGTAAGACGGTCGCGAACATGTGATTGTATTTCTTTTTGTAAGCCTGGCTCTTTCTGCAATAAAGTAACGAAGCTTTGTTTATTTAAACATATGGTTTCAGTTCGCACATTGGCTCTTACCGTGTCGGTTCTGATGCCGTCACCCAATACCCCCGCTTCGCCAAAATAGTGGCCAACGGGCATATAAGATGTGATCACTTCTTTATTATTCGATTGCTTAACCGAGGTTACCGAGCCAATACGGATCAGATGCACTTCATCACCGTGCTCGCCTTCGGTGTATATATTTTGATTGGCATCAAACGTCTTCAATTCTGTATTTGCAACCACCTCAGCCAACTCATCATGCGGAGTATTCGGCGCAAACTTAGTTTGTAAGGCACGTAAAATAAAGGCTTCGTCGAGCACACGTTTAACCGACTCAACCGAGTTGATCAGCTTAACCATGCTACGTCGAGGCGTCTCGACCACAACACAACCTTCTCCAGCGTATACGGTTGCTGTTCTTCGACGACCCGAGATCAAGCTTTGCTCACCGAAAAAACCGCCTCGATTAAAATGAAATTCACCCACGCCAGGCAACTTCACATAAGCATTGCCATCGACCACAACGAAGAACGAATCAGTAAATTCACCTTTGACACAAAGCTCGTCACCCGGAGCCCTTTGTGAAACTTTACTATCAAGAATAAATTCACGAAAGTTTAGAGGGTTGATACCATTGTAAATTGGCGACGACGCTTGTAGATATTCTAAAATCCCATCAATCGACTTATCGTAGGGCAAGCCATCAAAGGCCTCGACGAAAAGAGGGTGATCCGCCGGTTCAATATTGTTGCCCTGAATATACTCGACTACCTCATAACCTTGATTCATGGCTTGCTTAATCAAAGGATAACCACCAAGCGCACCAATAACGTACATGCCAGGTACGTTTGACTCATACTGGCTAGATAACTCGGGCAGCGCCGCAGGGCTATCATTCGGAAACTCGATGCCGAACGACTCAACCAGTCGACGGGGTGGAATAGCGCCGAGCCGAGCGATCACACGATCCACTGGCACCGGCACTTCGCCAGTAGGGGTGCTTAAAAAGAAAATGTAACGACTTTCATCACTTGGGTTTTCTTCAATTCGAGCCGGGTTTGCTTCGTAAAAACACTCAATCTTACCGTCACTAATGGACGATGTAATTAGATCTAAGTTACCTTGCTTGGCACGCGCAAATTCGTCACGACGGTTAATAATACAAACTTGATTTGCTCCAGCTAAGCCAATCGCATTTTCGATAGCGGCATCACCGGCACCGACTATAGCGATACGCTCGCTGTTATATTCGGCAGGATCATCAAGTTGATACTGCACATGCTCAAAGTCTTCGCCTGGGCAACCTAACTTGCGCGGGTTACCCTGAACACCAATGCCTAAAATAATGAATTTTGCAGCAATTTTATTGCCGTTGGCTAAGGTAATAGTGAAGTCGCCTTTCGATCCCTCAATGGCGCTGACTTCTGAACCGTATTGAATATTGGTATTGGTAGAGGTCATGCCCTCTTCCCACTTATCGAGAATATATTCTCGCGTTCCCGCAACGAACTCGAGCGGGCTTCGCAATGGTAGCTTGGTCGGCGTATCCATTACATGCTTACCTTTCTGGTACTTCTGAATGGTATTTGAATGCTTAGGCGAACCTTCCAATAAAACGTGAGACAAGCCTAATTCCGCCGAGTGAGCGCCTGCACTCATGCCGCCAGGACCAGAACCGATCACTGCTATGTCATACGTTTCCATCTACCCTTCTCACTTTTATTTTTTTGCCTTTAGTAAATACTAACCGAATGTTAACGTATTTTGAAGTAATAGATATACGCAGTTCGGACTATATCCTCGAGCAACTATGTTTGACAAAATAGAGGACCAACGGCAAGATCGGATTAGTCAACATATTATTATTCGAGTAGGTATCTCATGAAAAGCAGTAATGCTTTTTCATGAGCGAGAAAACTCGTCCATTTTGCAGCTCCAGCACTTAGGACTCTTAAGGCCATGCATTGCTCAACACGTTTTTCATTGAAACCAAACAAAGCCGGGGCACTATCGCTCGCTATCTGCCTCATTTTTGGCTTAGCAATGTTTGCAAACGCTTTGGCTGAAGATATCACAACACCGCCGTCTGAAAAGCCTCTCGCGAAGCAGGCAAGCGCTAAGCACTTAGGCGTCACCACCTGCGCCTCCAGCACGTGTCACGGCAGTACCGTTCCATTTACTGAATCGAATGTTTTACAGAATGAGTTTCGCACTTGGAACGAGCTCGACCCGCACGCACGAGCCTATAAAACGTTACTCACCCCAGAATCAAAAAAAATCGCTAGAAATCTTGGCTTAGCATCGGCTGAAACAGCAGATGTTTGCCTGAGTTGCCATGCTGATAATGTGACACCCACAAACCATGGTGAAGAATTCAATATCACCGAGGGCGTCGGTTGCGAGTCCTGTCATGGTGCTGCAGAGAACTATATTGAGTCGCATACTAAGGTAAGCCACCAAGACAATCTGGCAGCGGGTCTGCGCAAAACTGAAAATCCGACGATACGAGCTGAGCTCTGTGTCTCATGCCATTTAGGCAATCATACCGACCGCAAGATCACGCACACAATTATGGGCGCCGGCCATCCCCGATTAAGCTTTGAATTGAACACCTTTAGCAGCATCCAGCCGGCACACTATCAGGTAGACGCAGATTACATCGAGCGAAAAGGAGAGTATAACGAATTACAGATATGGGCTATCGGCCAGCTGGTCGCGTCGGAACAATTACTTACAAATATCAGAGAGTTTCCACGTTCGGGGCTTTTTCCTGAACTAGTTCACATGGACTGTCTAGGCTGTCATCAGCCGATGAGTAAAGTAGATTGGGTACCGAACCCGTTAACTAAGCTTTCTGCTGGCGCGCTGAAATACAATGACGCTCATCTATTGATGAGTTATCAATTAGCTAAAACGGTATCTCCTAGCTTAGCAAACCAAGTACTTAGCAATACTCAGGCATTTTTAAACAGTGGCGTATCGTCAAAAAACAGCGCTCAACTAGCCTCAAAATTGCTTGATGACATTAGCCAGATTCGCAGTAGCTTAGAGGGATCCCCACTCTCGCAAGATCAAGGTAAATCGATACTAAATGCGCTGATTCGCAATGGACTAAGCGCCAGCCACCAGGGCTATGCCTCAGCCGAGCAATCGGCCATGGCAATTAATTCGGTGCTGCGGGTTGTCGAGATTAGAGAAAACACTAGTCCTAACAAAGAAGCTCTATTAAGTGGCGTCGATGCAATGTTTAAAGGGGTTAATAATCCTCAGCAATATCGCCCTGAGATATTTGTATCTGGCCTGCGAAAAATTCAAGCATCACTAAAATAACAAACCTAAGGCAATAAATTTAGTACTTCTTGCCGGTCTCCGATTTTTAAACTGACGCTGCTCGAATCTATTGACTCAAGCCGCCAAGCGTCAAGCATATCGCCAGTCTCTAGTCTGCGGATTTTGCCATCGCCACTATTAGCTATAATGGCAATACGTGAGCTTTGGGAGATATTAATCGCCGCTAGGCGATAATGCGTCGGACTAGGCGCTCTAAAGCGAGAGCGAATATTTGGATCGAACAAACCAGCTAAAATATTGGTTTCAGAGCCGACCTTGGCAATGCGGCTAACTCTTTCACCCACATCGATCTCGCCAGTCGGGGCAAACGTGACGTTAGTCGTGTACCACATCGCGACACCTAGGCTGACCTCTAAATTATTCGGTATGTTAGGTGAATACTTTCTATTACTACGCAGACTTATAAGTTCAATATCCAGACTAGGCTGGCTCTCTGATAATGATATCAATAAGCCATTCAAAGAATTTGAAGGCAGTTCAAAATTTAACTCCAAACGACTTTTAGAAAAGCTGTCTGAGAATGCTTCGTTATTTGGTCGCAATTGCGAAATGCTCAGCGAGTGAGTCAGCATAATGGATTTCAGCAGCTCTTGTAATTGATGCCCTGCCTCGCTCGCCTTGGAAGCATAGACTAATCTACCGCGGTCTATCATGGCAGCTGTTTCAAGCTGAACAGAAGTGTTTGCCTGCTCCGCTTCGGCTAGTTGAGCTTGTGCCCTCGACACCTCGTTTTGCAGCGCTCGGTTAGCCTTATGTTGTGAGCTTAAATTACTAATTAATGGCATAGCCAAAAATTTTAACAGCAATGCCAGAGTGACCGCTAATAATAAATAGGCAAGAGACGTATGGCGACTAGTCGACATATCAACGAACCTCACTGATGCTTAGCTTGAGCCTAAAACGTTCGCGGTCTTCTTTGCTGCTGCGTGATATCGTAGTAATAAATTCGCTTGCGGCAAAGGCTTTCGATGAATCTAAATTGGCCTGAACTTGTGTTGCACTTACTGCGCTAGCATCTATGAGCAAGTCGTTTTCAGACAATATCAATTGATCAACAATCGCTTTTTCAGGCAACAACTCAGCGATCGACCTCAAGGCGGCAAACACTTGCTTGGCATCTCGCGTTGTAAGCAGAGCGTCAATAGAGCTTGTTTGCCTAGCATCACGATGCACAACACTAGCTTGTTGCCTTAATTTAGTTAGCTGATATTCGAGTGTCTTTTCTTTCTGGTTTTCCGCGTCAGAGATAAATAGAGCGCTGGCGACTATGCCTATGATTAACACTAAAACTGCTAACATTAAAAATCTAGGTATTGGCGCGTTGCCGACCAAAGTTTGATTATCTAATTCCACAAATAACCGATGCTCTAAGAAATCAAACGCGACTCCAGTACAGCTCAAGCCTGATGCCTCAAAAATCCTTAGTTGATCATCCAGTTCAGACCTAATAACAAAGTGAATATGCTCATCATCATCACTCTGGGCAATAAACAACTCGCTGGCATTAAACGGCAGAACCTCTTCAGCAACACGTGCTAGCGGCAAGCCTTTTTGCGCATCAGAAATGCCTCTAGACATGACTTTTTGTTTGGCCACAAAAAGGTAAAGATTAGACCTTGTTTGAAGCTGATCTATGTTCTCCTGACTTAATTTATTGCCCACCGAGTCACACAAAGCATTGTCGACAACGGACAACACTTCTCTTGTAACTTGTGTTTTTGGAAATGGATTGAGCAGGCCTTGCTTCCACCAAGCGAAAAAACCAAAGACTGAATTATCAGTATTGAACATTGATTACCGAAATGCGTTGAGCAATAAGTTTAAGCGCTAATTGTAACCAGCTTACTGAGCAATGAATATAACAAATTTGCAACCGACATTGGCCTCGGTTGAGTATTTTATAGCGTTGCTTGAACTTCATATAAACGCCCTCGTTGATTGATCATCTTGATAATCTGAATTCGTTCATAGCGCTGACCGTCAAGCTCAACTGATGTCGCAATTCGGTAATACGCGGATATGCCAGAGCTAAAGTAATCACTCTCCACTGGGCTACTGATCAAGCTGGTCTGGGGGTTGCTGCGTGCCGCTAAAAGTCGCTCTCGCTGAGCCTTAGAAAGCTTAGGCACCAGCGCTAAGACAGCTACTGGCGCAACACTGGGGTGCACTCCTTGATGCTCATTGTGCAGGGATGTTACCGACAACAAAAGCCGAATATCTATCGAGCTATCTCTGAGCAATTGCCTTAGCTTGCGATAACTGGGTTCGCTGCCTTGCTTGTTCAGAGCTTGAATTGATTTAATAATCTCAGCGACACCTTGACGGCTAGCGCCGCTTGCCAGTACAGCCGACCGTAGCAATTCATTATCGGCCTCTTTGTGGTCATTTAGTAAGCTAATAAAACCAGCTTCATTTTGTATATCGATCACTACATCACTGACCGGTGAAGAATAAATAATGCGCTCAGAGGGGATCGCAGAAGCTGAAATATTCACTCGTGGTGAAGCCAAACTTAATGCCGCAAACCGCACACCGGAATCGAGTAAATGTTGAGCCTTAAGGCGTTGAACATCTAAGCTAGTAGACCGTGTATTGGTAAGATAAAGGTTGCTCATCGCCAAACCAATTAAACTAATAACGGCCAATAATAAGATCACCGTAAAAATGGCAAAGCCAGAAACTGGTTTAGTCACAATCATCTTCCCCTAAATCTCCAACGTTGCAACTCGCCGCGTTCGCGCCAACTCAACTCAATCACGTTTGGTGCTTGAGCCTTGTTCCACTGTTTGTGATTTAAGTCATCGTCGAGGTATCCAAACTCGGCCTGATCAATCAAACCTAAAAGACGTGACGGTGACTGTTGGCCATCAATGTAAGCCAATAAGCGTTGATCATCCGAAATTACTAGACGAAGCCGTTCAGCGCCTTCTAACCAATTACTCTCGGCGGTGGTCAAATCAAATTCGATAAAATGCCGGTCGCCGATAAAATTTGCTTGAGAATCAAATGCATTACTTAAGGTGCGATAGGCTGAACGTAAGTCGCTTTGTTGATCGACTGCTGCGGACACTCGCAGCTTGGCTTGCGAACTCAATACCACCGTCTGGTACGCGATCAATAAAATCAAACTAAAGACACTCAGGGAAAGCACCATCTCTATTAAGGTAAAGCCACCAGCGTGTTTCCTTGAGGCTATCATTTTTCGCTCGCCGAACTAAATCTCGATAGAGATAGTCGTTGCTGATCAGGTTCAGCCAGAAGGCTCGACTCCGTCAGCGGGTCGGTCTCACTTAAAGGCTCAGCCAAGAGCAACACGTGAAACCTTAACTCACGACTTCCTTGGTCTACCCAGACAGATAAATCAGCACTTAACGGCCTGACATTTTTGCTCAAGGAGCTAGACTTGGGCTGCAACACTTCGTTACTTAGCGGTACTAATTTCAACTGCCAAGGATAGCCGTCGACACCCTCGCCTCGGCGATATACTCCAGATTGAACGCTCAATAAAATTGCTTTATCTAAGCCAATCGACTGTAAATGCGTGTCAGCAAAGTAGCTTGCCTGTTGAATCTCTTGGGTCAGACTAATGTGTTGAAACGCGGTTTGTCGTAGCTCGGCGACCCCGGTAACTCCGAGCGCTAGAATGCTTAACGCAACCATCACCTCGATCAAGCTGAAACCCGAGGCAGCATACGCATTATGTCTTAGCCCCCTAGTGATATTACTCATTACTTTGTAATCTAACGTTAGCGGTTAAGTGGTCGATCACAATCACCGTTGCTCGACCATCGCTACTTTGATCGGCCTCGATTATAATCTGCGTGGTGCGGCTGGCCGTGCCATCGGCGTGAAACAAAGGTAGCGACTCAGCATTTAACGCCCCCCCAATAACCTCAGCTGGAAGCGGGCATGCTTTTGAGCCAAGGGCAATTGAACGCTGCTGCTGCTGCGCGGTGAGAGTGCATTGACGTGCGGCAACTACTACCTTTTGAACTAACAGCTGGTAACCGCTTTTGGCATAAAGCGATTTTAATCCGCTTGGAAGCATGGTCGCGATAAGACTCAATAGTACCAACACTAGTAATATCTCAATTAACGTAAAACCCGAGCACCGCAGCCTTAACCTAGAGGCACCAAAGCTCACAGTGGTAAGTCTCCCATGCTTTGCAATGCAGCAAACACGGTGTAAATAATTAAGCCGATAACCAAACCTAATGCGAGAACTAAAATTGGCTCTAGCAGTGACGCCAAACGTTGCGCGCGTCGGCTAAAGTCTTTTTCTAAGCGTCGCGACAACACCTCTAAAGTCGCCGGCAGTTGGCCGCCACGTTCGCCACTATCAATACTATGCGCGTAAAGATCGCCCAGACCTTCTACCTCTTTAATGGCACTGCTAAGCGAATAACCTTGTTTTATTTTGCTGATCGCCTGCTCAATTTGCACTCGGTTCTCTAGCTGCTGGAAACTTTCAGCTGCAATTACTAAAGCATCGATCTGGGATAGCCCGGATGCCAGTAGACTTGATAATGTTGAGGTGAAACGAGCAAACTCAATCTGACTTAAAAGTCGTCGAATATAGGGTATACGCATCAACATAGATCGCATTCGCTGTTTGCTATTAAGCTGGTCTTGGAGCAGATAAGCCAGCACAATGATTATCGCAACAGCCACTAGAATGGTCTGCCCCCAGTTACCCATAAACTGACCGACAGCAAGTAATAGCTTGGCAGAAAAGGACAGATCACCTCCAAACGAAGCAAACAAGCCGGTCAGCTTTGGCAAAATAACACCAAGTACTAAGCCTAGACTTAATGTCATTGCAAACGCCAGAATCGCCGGGTAAATCAAGGCATTGTTAATCTGCGCCTTCAGCTCTTGGCTGCTCTCTAGTTGCTGCGCGAGATGCTCTAAAGCAGCCGCCAATTGACCCGACGCTTCACCGCTACGAATCATGCCAATAACATAGCTATCGAAATAATCGCGATGTAGCGTTAGTGCCTCGCTGAGTAACACCCCTTGTCTGACTTTCCCCCTGATCTCAGACAATACTGGTTTCAAACTGTTATCAGATCTTGAATTAACCATTAAGCCCAGTGCTGAATCAAGGTCTGAACCAGCGTTAAGAAGCACCGCTAGATCCTCAGCAAAGGAAATAAGTTGATCAGAGTGGCTCATAAATTTCTGTCGCTTTGGGCTGTCGAATAGACTAGGTATTAGGCTCAATACTGGACTCAGCATGCAACCCCAGAACTCGAAATACCTCGGCCTGATCAGTGTCCCCCTTAGCAATCAAACGCCGAGCATCGTCTGCGAGACTGACTCCGTTGAGCAATCGTGTGGCCAACAGTTGTTCAGATACTTGACCGACAAAGGCTGAAGCAGGTAAGCACTCGGCAATCGTGGTTCGGCCTGAGTACTTAACTCCGGCACAGCTAGCACAAGTCACAGCGCCATCGAAATTTAGGCAGGTTTGACACACGCTGCGCAATAAACGTTGAGCTAAAACCGCTCTCACGGTTGATGATACTAAGTAGTCGGGCAGCCCTAACTTGGTCAGCCTAGTTATCGCAGATGCAGCCGAAGGCGTGTGCAGAGTTGCCAACACTAGATGACCTGTAAGCGCAGCTTGGGCGGCTAATTGAGCGGTTTCGGCATCACGGATTTCGCCTACCATGATGACATCAGGGTCTTGCCGCAGCACGCTCTTCAGCGCCGCTGAAAAACTTATGCCATAGTCTTCATCGACCTGTATCTGATTAATCCCAGTAATATTTAATTCAACCGGATCTTCAATCGTTATCAATTTAAGTTGAGCCGTGTTGAGCTGATTGAGCAATGCATACAAGGTAGTCGACTTACCTGACCCCGTGGGGCCAGTAATCAATACTAAACCCTGCTGAACACTAATCGCTTGCTGCATCGAATCGGCAACCTCTTGACTAAAACCGAGTCCTTGCAGCGACAGTTGACTGAGATCAAATTCCAATAAGCGCAAGACAATACTCTCGCCATCATGCAACGGCAAAGTCGATACGCGCAGATCAATCATTCGTCCATCGGCCGGAAACTTAAAACGTCCGTTTTGTGCTTGCCGTCGTTCAGTCACATCTAACTTAGACATTAACTTTAAACGAGCGACCACTTGATCGGCCTGTTCAGCACTGAAACTATCAATATCTCGCAACAATCCATGCACTCTAAAGCGTACGCGCAAGCCCGACTCATTCGGTTCGAAGTGAATGTCTGACGCATTACTGCTGACCGCCCGTTGAATCAAACGGTGCAGGTCACGGACCAACGCAGAATCACTATCGAGATCATCAGGCAAGTCAACTTTGCCGATGCTGGATACGGCCGAACTATGCTTTGGATAGACTTTTAGCAAAGCCTCTAGAAGGTCACTCCGAAGTGCAACACAGGGCTCGACACGACACTTTAGTTTTGCACCCATTACCTGCAAAAGGAAGTCGTCGGACGGGTCAGACATTGCTAATCGAAGAACGCCATCGGCCAGCGATAACGGTAAGGCTTCGTGTTCGATTAGAAAACTGGATAAATCGACGGTCCCTTCTAGCGCCACGCTAGGTAATTGCTCACGGGGTATTTGCGGAGCATGATAGGCCGCACTCAACACCTCGGCAAAGATGCTTTCCGGCACTAAGCCATTGTCAATTATCGACCTCAATCCGCCGCTTTCTAAGCCACATAGCTGATCGCGTTGCTGATCAGAAAGATAGCCCCGATCAACGAATTGTTGCAGTAAGTCGATGCTTGCAGGTTTAACGTGGGGCTGGTTCATGAACAAGGCGTTGATCGATAAAATTAAGTGATTTCAAGCTCAACCATAACAGTGCTTTAGGCCGCGATCAAACTTTGATATCAGCGCACATGACACAGCGGCTTTAGTCCTATTGTGCGAGCAACGGGGCTGTTGTACTCTTTAGATTACTGGCGCCGATGCTAGCTCGCATTAGCGATGCTTTGAAGCAGTTAATTTTTTCAAAACCTGACGCCGCGCTTAATACAAAAACAATAATAAGAACTGGAACAATCATGAGTCGTTTAAATAGCAGTAACTGTTCTAACAACAATAGTATTAGTAATAATAGCACTTACATAAATAGCTATGGCGGCCTGCCTACTAACCATCGAGATGGCAAGCTTTACTGGTTGAAACAAGGCTTCACCATCATCGTTATCGCATCACTTGTCGGCTGTGAAACCGTTAAGCCTAATTGGCAACAGCATAGTGCCGGGTTAGAACAACCGCTAACAACGAATGCCAGCACGGCTAAGCTGAGTGCTTCGTCGCAACCAAAACAACTCGATTCTTTAGCGACTGAGGCTAAGCAACCACAGGCTGAAATTTATTCAGGGCAAGCACTAGAGGCGCCAAAATCTCGCTCATCAAAAATCCCTGACGCACGCTTTAGTCCGAAAGGTGGCGATATCGTTCTTAATTTCGTCGACATCCCGATTGCCGAAGCCGCACGCATGATCCTCAGCGACCAACTTGGTAAGGAATTTAGTATCTCACCTGAGGTGCAGGGTCAAGTTAGCTTAAACAATCAAATAGGCCTGGCAACCAGTGACTTAGTGCCAACCTTAGAAGTTCTATTATCGAGCGTTAATGCGCGCTTAGTTATTCAGGGTAACAACTATCGTATTGTGCCGGGCGCCGAAAACAGCGTATCCATCAGCCAAGGCCATTTTGAGATCATTCCTTTACGTTATATCGACGCGGCTGAGTTCGCTAAACTTCTGCAAGGCTACGGGGTATCAGCGACGCCAATCAAAAAGGGCAACTTGCTCGCCTTGAACGGCTCCAATAGCAAGATCAAAAAAGTTAGGGAGCTAGCCCGCAGCTTTGATATAAACTGGTTAAAGGGTATGTCTATCGGTATCTTTCCAGTCGACAATACCAGCGCAGAAACACTGCGCGGCGAGCTGGTCGAGTTATTCGGTGCAGAAATCGATAAAAACCAAGCTCAAGCTCTGCGCATCATCGCTATAGAACGCTCTAACTCGATTATGGTTATCGCCAACCAAGCTGATTCAGTGAAAATGATGGGAGAGTGGATTACACGCTTAGACAAATCTGGCGGCGCATCCAATCAAGCGTTCTTTATCTATCGCGTGCAAAATGGCCGAGCAACCGACCTGGCTAAACTGTTGGAGTCAATGTTTGGCAATACCAATCAGCTTAGCAATGATGACGAGCGAAGCCGAACGACGCCTCGCTCTCTGACTAATTTGAAATCTAAAAACAACTTTCGAGTGGTCGCTGATGAAAGCACTAACAGCTTGATTGTTACTGGCAGCCCTCATTACTACAAAGCGGTACGAGAAGCCATGAAGCAACTCGACAGCACACCGTTACAAGTGCTAGTTGAAGCGCGCATCATGGAACTCACTTTAAGCGATGATTTACAGTATGGCCTCGAATGGTATTTAAACGGCTCTCGTGGCAGTTCAAATACTCGTGGAGGACTTGACTTTCGGGGAGCCGGTATCAGCGCCATTCAACCAGGTTTCAGTTATGTAGTAGAGCGCGCAGGTGAAGTTCGTGCGGCCCTCAACGGGCTTGCTGACGACTCTCGTTTAAAAGTACTCTCATCACCATCGCTAATGGTACTCAATAATCGTACCGCCAGCATTTTAGTCGGAGACGAAGTACCTATCCCTACACGTCAAGCGGTCAGCAACATCTCGCCGGAAGCACCCACGGTTAATGAAATCGAGTATCGTAACACCGGCATCTTACTCACCGTATCGCCGCGAGTTAATTCCGGCGGCATGGTAACCATGGAGATCAGCCAAGAAGTGAGTAGCGTGATCAACAACACTACATCGCAGATCGATGCCCCAACCATTCAGCAACGCCAATTAAACAGCACTGTGTCGATTAGAGACGGCCAGACAGTGGTGTTGGGTGGTTTGATTAGAGAGCAAAGTTCGAGCCGTGAAGCCGGGGTGCCGTTACTGAAAAATATTCCGGCTCTGGGGAAATTGTTCAGCACTACTACTGATGTGTCCAAGCGCACAGAGTTAATCGTGTTGATAACGCCTCGAGTCATCTCCAACGGTCAAGACACCGACGCCATTACCCAAGAGTATCGTCAGAAAATGATTGGCTTACGACCGATTCCATTAAGCCAGCTTTAATAGCCTACAGCGATCAAACTGGGTCGCTGGTTAATATAAACTCGCTAATTGATGCTGCACTAATCTATGCACAAAAAAAGGGCAACTCTTGAGTTGCCCTTTTTATTCAATCGCTTAGACGATTTTACATCACACCGTACGCCAACATAGCATCCGCTACTTTGATAAAACCAGCGATATTCGCGCCTTTAACATAATCAACTTGATCAGTGGTTTCGTGTTGCCCCGCACCGTGCTTTACGCAACTGGCATGAATTCCTGACATGATCTTACGTAAGCGTTGGTCTAACTCTTCACGATCCCAAGATAAGCGCATACTGTTCTGGGTCATTTCTAAGCCAGAGACAGCAACACCACCGGCATTCGCCGCTTTACTTGGGCCAAACAACACACCCGCATGCAAAAGGGCATCAATGCCGTCTTTGTAAGTCGGCATGTTAGCGCCTTCGCAAACAGCCATTACACCGTTGGCAATGAGCATCTTAGCGTCGGTTAAGGTGATTTCGTTTTGCGTTGCACACGGAAAAGCCAAATCTGCCTTTACTTCCCAAGGGCTTTTGCCCTCATGAAATTCGCAATCATATTTTTCAGCGTACTCCGAAATACGACCGCGACGAGCACCTTTAAGGTCTTTAACAAAAGCAAGTTTCTCTGCAGTAATACCTTGTGGATCATAGATATAACCAGATGAATCAGACAAGGTTACAACCTTAACGCCCAGCTGGGTCGCCTTTTCACAAGTGTACTGAGCAACGTTACCAGAACCCGACACGATCGCCACTTTGCCATCAAGCTTATGATTGTGGTGGTTCATCATGTCTTCCATCATGTAAACACAGCCGTAACCGGTCGCTTCTGTGCGAATTTCACTGCCACCGAATTCTAAGCCCTTGCCGGTTAGCACTCCAACAAACTCATTGCGAATGCGCTTGTACTGACCAAACATGTAGCTTACTTCGCGCGCGCCAACACCAATGTCGCCGGCGGGCACATCAGTGAATGGACCAATATGTCGATACAGCTCGGTCATAAAGGCTTGGCAAAAATGCATTACCTCACGATCTGATTTACCTTGAGGGTTAAAGTCAGCACCACCTTTACCGCCGCCCATAGGAAGGCCAGTTAAGCTGTTCTTAAACGTTTGCTCAAAGGCTAAAAATTTTAAAATACTAGGGGTTACGCTTTTATGGAATCGAATGCCGCCTTTGTAGGGGCCAATGGCATTATTGCATTGCACGC
>JAWUZB010000097.1:0-12371 GCA_034110505.1 Gammaproteobacteria bacterium | reverse complement strand
ATGCGGACTTTAAGCAAGGTTGCCTACAAACTCAAGTCATTTTGCCAATATTTTACATTTTCTTAGTAAATATTGAGAGTTTAGCGAGAATGAAAATCTCAAGAGTGCGGTTGGGTGAAAACTTGGCTACAATAGGCGCCTTTACAACTTTCGCCACAGACCTTGTGGTGATCACTACACTGCGCAATATGCAACCATCAGTAGCGGATGAAGCCATACTCGAGTTAGGTAGCGATTGTTACGCCGCTGTCGATTTGGGCTCAAATAGTTTTCACTTAGTAATTTCTCGTTATAACCATGGCGAATTTACGGTGATTGATCGTCAACGTGAAGTTGTTCGCTTGGCGGCGGGGCTTGACGATAAAAACTATCTGTCTGAAGAGGTCGCCGAGCGAGCTCTGCGTTGTCTGACAGAGTTTGGTCAGCTATTAGCCAGTTTGCCAACAGAAAACATTCGCGCGGTGGGCACAAATGCCTTACGACGGCTGCACGGTAAGAATAAGTTTCTTGAACGAGCTGAATTTGCCCTCGGCCACAGTATCGAGATAATTGCTGGTCGAGAGGAAGCTCGTCTAATTTATTTAGGCGTTTCTAAGTGGTCGGCTAGTCAAGATGAGTCTCGCTTAGTGATAGACATAGGCGGCGGTAGTACTGAAATTATAGCAGGTAAGGGCGATACTGCTCATTGTCGGGAAAGCCTCGAGGTTGGTTGCGTTGTATTAAGCGCAGAATTTTTCGCTGATGGTGCGTTAACAAGAAAACGTTTTGACAAAGCTAGATTGGTAGCGGAACTAGCAATTCAACCGGTGGTCAGTCAGTTTCGAGTTCAGGGTTGGAATCAAGTAATCGGCTGCTCGGGAACAATGAAGTCAATGGCGCTAGCGATGGCCGCTAGCGGTTGGTCGACAGACATCATTAGTAAAGAAGGCTTGTACCAATTATTGGAGCTTGCAGTCGCGGCCGAACACTTAGACAACTTGGTGGTGCCAGGAGTCAGCCGCGATCGAATGCCAGTCTTCGCTGGCGGACTATCAATTTTAATCGCCTTGTTTGATTTATTTGATATTCAGGAAATGTCGGTCTCAGATATCGCTCTACGAGAGGGAGTTCTCTACGATTTAGTCGGCCGTTCATCAGCCGAGGATGTTCGTGATGTTACCGTTTCGTCTATGTTAAGTCGCTGGGATGTTGACGCTCTTCACGGCGAAAAAGTAGGTGATACGGCGTCAATGCTTTACCACCAAGTTGTTGGCTCTTGGGACATCAGAGACATATTGTTTCAAAGTAGTTTGCAATGGTCTGCTCAATTACATGAGGTTGGTCTGCAGATTAGCCACGATGGCTACCACCAGCATGGTGCTTACGTTGTTGCTAATGCCGATATGGCCGGCTTTGCTAAACGCGACCAACTGTTGCTAGCGGCGTTAATCTCCGGTCATAGGCGTAAATTTCCGCTAAGCATGTTTGAATCATTGCCATCAACATTGGTGACTCCGGCCAAGAGAATAGCGGTATTGTTGCGCATCTCAGTGCTGCTGCATCGAGGCCGTGGCTCGACCCTAGAGACACAAGTCCAGGCGGTGGCGGATGGACAATGTTTAGAGTTAACCTTTGATAATGGCTGGCTGGCCTCACATCCGCTAACCAAGGCCGATTTAAAACAAGAGAGTTCTTGGTTGAAATCGATAGGGGTTAAGCTCAACTTTCGTTAATAGCATGCGTCAATCAGCTGATTAATGTTTAATATTCATGACAGTATTTGCTGAGTAAGATTTGCTGGGCATTAATCACATCATCACTGTCATCCGGTGTTAATGCATGCTCATATTGACCGTCTTCCTGCATTATCCATGCATTGCTATTATCGTCTAAGTAAGTATTTAGGTTAGAGAGAATATTTTGCTTTATCGCAGCATCTAGAATGGGCGTGCATTGCTCAATTCTGTTTCGTAAGTTTCGCGGCATTAAGTCAGCACTGGATAGAAATATTTCACTCTCAGCATTTGCGTTCTCAAAGTAGAAGACTCGTGCATGTTCAAGAAAGCGACCAATAACCGAGCGCACACTTATATTACTAGAAAGGCCCTCTACGCCTGGCCGCAAACAACAAATTCCCCTGACAATCAGGTCAATTTTGACTCCAGCATTGGATGCATCATAGAGAGCATTTATTATTGCCGGGCTTGATAGACCGTTTACTTTTGCAAGGATATAAGCGGGCTTACCCAAGGCGGCGTTGTCGGCCTCACGTTGCACTTTTTCAACAAACATGTCGCTGATTCCATAAGGCGACTGAAATAGACGTTTTAGTTCCGGATTTGGACCTTGGGTGGTTAATTGCATAAATATCTCATGCACGTCCTGGGTGATTTCTTTATTACTGGTGAACAAGCCGTAGTCAGTGTAGACGCGGGTATTTGCTTGATGATAATTGCCGGTACCTAGGTGCACATATCGTCGCAGTCGACTGCCTTCGCGACGAACAATCATTAGCATCTTGGCATGCGTTTTCTTGCCTACCATTCCATAAACCACATGCGCACCAGCGGTTTGCAATTGCTGCGCCGTAGATAAATTATTTTGTTCGTCAAAACGAGCCATTAGCTCGACAATAACAGTCACTTCTTTGCCGGCGCGGGCAGCGCTAGCAAGGTGCTCGACCATTACTGAATTTGAGCCCGTGCGGTATAGCGTTTGTTTGATAACCAATACATCAGGATCTAAGGCGGCCTGACGAAGTAGATCTACCACCGGTGCAAATGATTGAAATGGGTGATGAAGCAAAACGTCAGCATTACTGATGGATTCAAATAAGTTACTTTGATGACCTATATTATCTGGGGTTGAAGGGTTGAAAACCGGGTACTTTATTTGCGGGCGATTGACCATGTCCGCTAGGCCAATCAAGCGGTTCAAATTGACGGGTCCATTAACATGATATATGTAGCTGTCATCCATCTGGAATCGGTTTTTCAAAAACTCGAGAATTCGCTTAGGGCAATCTTCCGATACTTCTAAGCGAATCGCTTCTCCGTAGAGTCTTGACGGAAGTTCTCCTTCAAGCGTTCGAGCGAGATCTTCAACTTCTTCCAAATCGACATAAAGGTCGCTGTTGCGGGTGATTCGAAATTGATAGCAGCCTAATACTTTAACATTTGAAAACAGATGTTTAATATTGGCATGAATAATCGACGATAAGAAAACATACTCATATTCGCTATCACACAATTCGTCCGGCAGCTTTATAAATCGAGGAAGGGCTCTCGGGGCAGGCACCACTGCGATATTATGTTTGGCATCGCGATCAGGGTCATGTAAATCGACGACTATACTCAGTCCCTTATTGATGGTTAGTGGGAACGGGTGTGCTGGATCTAACCTAATAGGAGTCAGAATCGGCAATATTTCACGTTTGAAGTAGCTTCTAAGCCACTTTGACTGACCTTCGTTCCATTCGTCGCGCTTAAGAAAGCGTATACCATAATCAACTAATTGGGGTAATACAATATCGTTTAGTGTTTGATATTGCCGTTTCACCATCGAGTGAGCACGAACGCTAATTTGCTCTAGAGCAAGTTGTGGCGATAGGCCATCAAAGCTCTCGCCAGAGACCACACTATCGGCTTTAGCTTTTAGCCCCGAGACTCGAATTTCAAAAAATTCATCCATATTTGAGCTGAAGATACAGAGAAACTTTAAGCGTTCGAGAAGTGGAGTAGATGGGTTTATGGCCATGCTTAGTACGCGCTCATTAAATGCTAAAAGGCTTAATTCTGCGTGTAAAAATAACGATTGGTGTTGATCGCTCATTGGTCTATGGCCTGCTAAAAGTTGATCGAGATGGAGTCGGCTATAGTCGGCTTATCAAAGTAAGGCAGTTATAGCAATTTGTAATCATAACCGATTATTATGTTATTCGATTGTTAGCGTTTTATGACACTGGCAAGATTCGTTAGATTGTTTGTCAAAGCTAGCAAGTGGAGCACTTTTAGCCAAGCATTAGATTGCTCTCGTGCTATATTTGACAACTAAATTCATTTTGCTAATTACCAACGTTGTTTGAGATAATTATTGCTATTTCAAGATTGCTAGCTAACAACCGAGTTATTTTAACTACGACGTGATTTTACGTCGACCATAAAGCGTAACAATGCGCAAACAAGAAGTGCATTAGCGCTATTATATATTAAGTATGAAACAAACCGATGACCTGCGCATTGCCGCAACTAAAGAACTTATTGCTCCGGTGCAAATGCACGAACAATTCCCGCTGACTGAAGCGGCGGCCGCGACTACTTTTAAAGCACGAGATGAAATCCAAAAAATAATGGCCGGTGACGATGATCGCCTGGTTGCGATTGTAGGACCCTGTTCAATTCATGATCCGAAGTCAGCCTTGGACTATGCTCAGCGTTTAGCCGCACTTAAGAGTGAGTTGCAGGACGATTTAGTCATCGTCATGCGTGTCTACTTCGAAAAGCCACGCACCACAGTTGGCTGGAAAGGGCTAATTAATGACCCCGACTTGGACAACACGTTTAGTGTCAATAAAGGCATTGGTATCGCTCGCAACCTATTGCTATCTATTAATGATTTAGGCGTGCCGGCGGGTTGCGAATATCTCGACTTGATCACCCCTCAATATACTGGTGATATCGTTTCATGGGGAGCAATTGGTGCGCGCACAACTGAAAGTCAGTGCCATCGAGAGCTGGCGTCAGGTTTATCCTGCCCGGTGGGCTTTAAGAACGGAACCAACGGCAACTTAAAGATCGCAGTAGACGCGATCGGCGCCGCCAGCAACCCGCACCACTTTTTGTCGGTCACCAAAGAAGGTCGTACGGCAATCGTTAATAGCACTGGCAATGAATATACTCATATCATTTTACGTGGTGGCAATAAAGAACCAAATTATTCAGCGGCGCATGTTGGTGAGTCGGCTAAGATGTTACTCAAGGCTAAACTTCGCCCTAACATCATGATTGACTTTAGTCATGCCAATAGTTTTAAAACACCAGCCCGGCAACGTGAAGTGTGTGACGATGTATGTGCACAACTTGCCGCTGGAGAAAAGCGTGTGTTTGGCGTGATGATTGAGTCTCATTTGGTTGAAGGGACCCAGAAAGTGGTCGCCGGCCAGCCATTGACATATGGGCAAAGCATCACCGATGGCTGCATTGGATGGGCTGAAACTGAAGAACTTTGCCGAAACCTTGCAAATGCGGTACGATCAAGACGGGCAGCATAAAAGAGGTGCGTATTGCTGTAAAGAGGTGAGTTAATAAAGTCATATTTATTAACGACTTAACAATTCAAAACGAGGCAGATATTTATATCCATAAATATCCGTCTCATGTTTAAGCGACAGGGTTAGATTTGAAAAGATTTGCGTTATTGGGGGAGCCGTTGGGTCATAGTATGAGTCCGGCGCTGCACAAAGCTATTTATCGTCAACTTGAGATTGATGATGCTTCCTATCGTACTGTTGAGCTTCCTCAGGAACGACTTAAAAGTTTCTTCACGGGCTTTAGAGTCGGCGGCTTTGATGGCGTTAACGTCACCACCCCGCATAAAGCAAGTGTTATCGACTTGCTGGACGAAGTCGACAGCAAAGCGAGGCTGTTGAACGCAGTAAACTGCGTCAATCGTGTCGGTAATAAACTTACCGGATATAATACCGACGTTATGGGCTTTGCCTATTCTTTGCGGCAAAACAACGTTGATATCGACGGCAAGCAATTTGCTATTTTAGGGGCTGGCGGCAGCGCTCAAGCCGTGGCCGCGGTATTAGCAGAGGGCGAAGCATCGAAAATTTCAATTGTAAACCGTACGCCTGAGCGTGCTGAAGAATTGATGAATACGATTTTAAGTGTTAATGATTCGATTCAGGTTGAAGTCGTTTCTGCTGAAGAATTAGCGACTCGCTCAAAAGACTTAGATTGTGTGATCAATACAACCTCACTAGGCATGAGCCCAAACATCAAAGACTCTCCATTGCCGGACGGTTTCTTTACTGAGAATACGCTTGCGTTTGACTTGGTATACAACCCACTTGAGACCAAATTTCTACAACAGGCCCAGAGCCAAGGTGCCTCGGTGCTCAATGGTATGCAAATGTTAGTGGCGCAGGCGGTTTATTCAGTCGAAATCTGGATGGGCGGTAATATAGTTGCTCATGTCGATATGAATGCACTAGTAAGAGACCTAGAGAAAACAGTAAAATAGAAACCCTAATTGTTTTGCAATGGTCCTTTACATTGCCTTTATCGGCGCTATCAGCGCCAAGCCAAGCCAAGCCGTCAAGATAGTTAAATGAATTCCTCAATTTCTCAAGTTGTTCCGCTAGAGCTGGCTGAACATTCATACGATATTAGTGTTGGCTATGGCCTGCGCAACAACCTAGTAGATATACTCGCGCCGTGGAACCAAGGCCAGCAATGGGTGGTACTTACTCAACAAGCGATTTTCGATCTTTACCAACCGGTGATCGAGCAACTTAAGCAAGCTGGCTATAAAATTGGCATTATCATAGTGCCTGCTGACGAGTCGGCTAAAAACATTCGTCACGCTGAAGAAGTCTGGACTGAAATGGTCGAAATGGGCTGCGACCGTTCGTCGATTTTACTTGCACTGGGCGGCGGAGTTGTCGGAGATTTAGGCGGTTTTGTGGCCGCTACGTATATGCGCGGTATTCCTTTTATTCAATTGCCGACCACATTGTTAGCCATGATTGACTCGGCGATAGGTGGTAAGACTGCGGTTAACCTCGCCGCCGGCAAGAATTTAGTAGGCGCAATTTATCAACCCAAAGCGGTATTGGTCGACCCCGGTTTCTTACAAACCTTACCTCGACGAAATGTAATTTCGTCATTGGCTGAAGCGATCAAATACGGTTTTATTAGAGATAAGTCGATTTTTGAGACGATGCAAGCTCGCTATGACGACCTAGTAAGTCTGAATGATGAGTCGTTATTAAGCGAAATTATTGCCAAGAGTTGCAATATTAAGGCTCAAATTGTATCCAATGACCAGTTTGAAAACGGCGAGAGACGACTACTCAATTATGGTCATACGATTGGCCATGCGTTTGAAACAATCCAAGCGTACGGCGGCCTGTATCATGGAGAAGCGGTTTTGTATGGAATGAAATGCGCAAACTTTATTTCGCATAAAAAAGGCTTCCTAGACAATGCTCAGTTTGAAGCAGCACAAAATTTACTGCATCGCTTTGAATTGCCGGAGCTTGGTCCAGTGCCAGCAGACAAAGTGCTAGCGGTAGTGGCTCACGACAAGAAAAACATTAATGGCAAGCTCAATTTTATCTTAATCGATGATATCGGTAATGGCATTGTCTCAACTGATGTAACCGCCGACGACATTGTCGATAGCTTGCAGGCAGTGAGGTAAAGGTTGGTATGAAAATTCTTATCCTAAATGGGCCTAACCTGAATCTACTTGGTGAACGAGAGCCTGAGGTTTATGGAACAGAGTCATTAGCCGACGTAAATCAGTGGATTGCGGCTCACAAGCTAAGCCAAGGGCAGCAACTGCATTTTTTTCAATCCAACCATGAAGGTCAGATAATTGACTATCTACAGGCGCATCGCAAGTCGGCCAACGGCGTGGTGATTAATCCAGGTGGATTAACCCATTATTCAGTTGCATTGCGAGATGCAATCGCCGGTTGCCAAGTCCCTACCGTTGAAGTTCACATATCTGATATTCATGCACGAGAAGAATTCCGTCAAGTTTCGCTGGTAAAAGATGTCTGCATTGCTCAGATTTCGGGCCATGGCAAACTTGGTTATATCGAAGCGATCGAACTATTACTTAATTATTCTCAGCAATAGTCTACAAAATAACGCCAACCAAGCTAAGTCAATTTCATTAAACATGATGTAGCGGCTTCAGAATGAATTTATATTATGAAATTTGATCTTTTTAATACTGATGGCGCGGCTCGAAGAGCCAAGTTATCGTTTTCGCGCGGCGAAATTCAAACACCGATTTTTATGCCAGTTGGCACCTCAGCAACGGTTAAGGCCATGACGCCTGACGAGCTCGAGCAAGTGGGTGCGCAAATTGTCTTGGGCAACACTTTTCATTTAATGCTCCGGCCTGGTACTGATGTGATTCAGGCGCATGGAGACTTGCATGATTTCATGCAATGGCAGAAACCAATTTTGACTGACTCAGGTGGTTTCCAGGTCTGGTCATTGGCAGCATTGCGTAAGATTGAAGAGAAAGGTGTGACCTTTCGCTCGCCTGTTGATGGCAGTAAAATATTTCTAGGCCCCGAAGAAGCGATTGATATTCAGCGTAAACTTGGCTCTGATATCGTTATGATTTTCGATGAGTGTACGCCGTACCCAGCAACCGAGAAAGAAGCGCGTGACTCAATGGAGCTATCCTTGCGCTGGGCCGACCGATCCAAAGTTGCTCATGCTGACAGTGAGTCGGCTCTATTTGGTATTGTTCAAGGCGGGATGTACCAGAACTTGCGCGATGAATCGCTCGACGGGCTTAAGAAAATCGGCTTTGATGGCTATGCGATTGGCGGTTTATCAGTAGGTGAGCCCAAAGAGGAGATGTATAAAGTACTCAAACATCTCACCTCGAGCATGCCTGAGAATGCGCCTCGTTATCTGATGGGCGTAGGAACCCCCGAGAATTTAGTTACGGCCGTGCACTATGGTATCGACATGTTCGATTGCGTACTGCCGACCAGAAATGCACGTAATGGTTGGTTATATACCGAAACCGGCGTGGTTAAGATCCGAAACGCTAAATACTTGATGGATACCAGGCCAATTGACGAAGCTTGTGGTTGCAGCACTTGCAAACAGTTTTCGCGTTCTTATATAAAACACTTATTGAAGACAAATGAGATTTTGGGTGCGCGCTTAGCGACTGTTCATAATCTGCACTTTTTCTTGAACTTAATGCAAAAAATGCGAGATGCGATAGAAGTCAACGCGTTTGATGAATTCCGAGGGAATTTCTTCGAGATGCGCGGTCAAGCTGACTCAACTGTGGCATAATTCGCGCTTAATTTTTTTGAAGTATCGTTTTTTTAGGCGAATACATCAAAGTAGAATAGACAACCATAAAATAATATAGGTATCTTCATGAACGACATTTTAAGTTTCTTTATTTCTGATGCAGCAGCTCAAACTGGAGGTCTTGGTGGTGGAGGCATTATGAGTTTCTTGCCAATGATCGCATTGTTTGTGATTTTCTACTTCTTGTTGATTCGTCCGCAACAAAAACGCCAGAAAGAACATAAGAATATGGTTGCTGATTTAGCCAAAGGTGATGAGATTGTCACTATGGGTGGCGTTTTGGGTAAAATCACCGCGGTTGACGATAATTTTTTAACGGTAGAGATTGCCAAAGGCACTGAAATTAAAGTGCAGCGCATGTCCGTGCAAGCCATGATGCCAAAAGGCACTATCTAATTACTAACCAAACAACGGCTAGAGTCTCGGTTTGCGAGTGTGTTTAGCGGTACGGTGTGATGAATAAGAATCCAACTTGGAAGTATCTAGTTCTGTTGCTGATTGTGGCCTTCGGCGTGATCTATGCAACGCCAAATCTCTATCAAGCTGAGCCTGGCGTACAAGTAATTGGTTTGCGTAATGCTGTGGTCGACACTAGCATTCTCGAGCGCGCTAAACGAGTGCTTGAGGAGGCGGGTGTTGAGGTTAAACAAATCACTTTAGAGAACGGTAAGATTCGTGCTCGATTGACCAGTGAAGAGGCTCAGAATACCGCGCGCGACGAGTTACGGGCTAAATTGGATGATTCATTTGCCGTGGCGGCTACTGATCTGCCAACCACTCCTAGTTGGCTTGAAAGCCTTGGTGGTGCGCCTATGTATTTGGGCCTAGACCTACGTGGAGGTGTGCACTTCTTGATGCAAGTAGATATGGTTGCTGCCGAGAAGAAAGCGAACGATAATTATTATGAAGACATTCGCAAGCTGCTGCGAGAAGAGGGAATTCGTTACAGTGGTATTAATCGTCAACAAAATGGGGCTATTTTTCTTCGTTTTAAAACCGAAGAGCTTCAACAGCAAGCTAATGCGGCGGTTACTCAAGCTAATCCAGAGTTAGTAGCAACCACTCGAGAAGATGATGGTTCTTTCACCATGGTATTGCAGTTAACCGACGCGGCCATTAGTGAAATAAAGAAGGCGGCATTGAAGAAAAATATGCTTGCCTTACGTAACCGTATCGACCAACTTGGAGTCTCTGAACCCGTCATCCAACAACAAGGCTTAGACCGAATTGTAGTACAACTTCCGGGGGTTAAAGATCCCTCGGTTGCTAAAGAGATATTGGGTAAAACAGCAACTCTTCAAGTTCACTTAGTCGACGAAGACAACACTGCTTCTACGGTGTCAGGGCGTGTGCCATCAGGCTCTAAGCGTTTTTTCTTTCGCGATGGACGGCCAATTTTATTACAGAAGCGAATTCTATTTTCTGGTGACAATATTATAGACGCGAGTGTCACCTTAGATCAAAACGGCGGGCCTGCAGTAGGCATAACGCTTGACTCCAAAGGTGCCAATGTTAACTCTGATGTAACTGGAGATAATATCGGCAAACGTATGGCGGTGGTTTACGTTGAGACGCTTGGCGAAACGAAAATTGATGCAAAAGGTAACGCTAGACTCGTTACTAAAGAAATCCTAGAAGTCATTACGGCGCCAGTTATTCAAGATCAACTTGGTAAACGCTTTAATATTACCGGCGTCGGTAGCCAGAAAGAAGCAAAAGACATCGCTCTTTTATTGCGAGCCGGCTCACTAGCCGCGCCAGTATTTATCATCGAGGAACGCACTGTAGGCCCAAGTCTTGGCGCCGACAACATCGAGAAAGGTTTCACGTCAGTGCTGTACGGTTTTTTATTAGTGCTGCTGTTTATGATTGTTTTTTACCGCGTCTTTGGATTAGTGGCAAGCTTTGCCCTGGTGCTTAACCTAGTCATTATCGTTGCTGTTTTATCACTATTACAAGCGACTCTTACATTGCCCGGTGTCGCCGGTATGGTTTTGACCGTAGGCATGGCGGTAGACGCAAACGTGCTTATTTTTGAACGAATTCGTGAAGAGTTGCAGTCTGGGTCCACACCACAATTATCAATTCATCGCGGTTATGACAATGCTTTTTCAACCATCATTGACGCCAACTTAACGACCTTGATTGCGGCACTAGTGTTGTTCAATTTCGGCACTGGCCCAATTCAAGGCTTTGCCATCACCTTAAGTATTGGCATCGCCACATCGATGGTTACGGCCATTTTCGTTACTCGAATTTTAGTTAACCTGTTCTATGGCGGTCGTCGCTTAGACTCACTGTCCATTTAGTCGTAGGTAAGGTCTTACATGCAATTATTTAAAAAACAAACAGTTATTGATTTTATTGGTCTGCGTAAGCTTGCCTTAGTACTTTCAATTATTTTAATAGTCGCGAGTTTCTACTCGCTGTCTACTAAAGGCTTGAACTATGGTATTGATTTCTCCGGCGGAACCAAGTTAGAACTAAGCTACCAAAAAGACGTATCAGTGCTGGATATGCGCGCCACTTTGGCTTCCTCAGGTTATCCAGAGGCTGTAGTACAGCACTTCGGCAGTAATAGAGATGTGTTGATTCGTATTCCGCTGTCGCCTAAAAATAGTGATGCCAAGGTTAGTGACGATGTGGTTAAGATTATAGCCTCGTCACCGGTTGGTGCTGGCGACGTTCGCTCAGTCGAATTCGTTGGCCCGACATTCGGTAAAGAGCTATTTGAAAAAGGTATATTAGCCTTAGTCTATGCCTTAATCGGCGTAATGATATACGTTGCTTTTCGTTTCGAGTGGAAATTTTCCTTAGGGTCGGTGGTAGCGTTGATTCACGACGTAATTATTACTATTGGTTTGTTTTCGATACTCCAATTGGAATTTACCTTGCCAGTCTTGGCCGCTTTGCTGGCGGTGATCGGTTACTCGTTAAACGACACTATTGTGGTATTTGACCGCATTCGCGAGAATTTTCGTAAACTTCGAGATACAGATACCGAAGACACAATGAACATATCAATTAACCAAACACTGCCTAGAACTATTTTGACCTCGTTGACTACTTTGTTAGTGTTATTCGCACTCTATTTTTACGGCGGCGACGCCTTAAATGGCTTTGCTGCAACACTGATTATTGGTGTGTTTATTGGAACATATTCATCAATTTTTGTAGCTAGTCCGACGGTACTTGCGCTTGGCGCAAAAGCCGAAGACCTACTGGTTGAAGTAGTCGAAAAAGAAGGTGTTGATAGTCCCGACCAGCCTTATTTACCATAGTCATTAATCTATTGTTTATAGCCAAAAA
>JAWUZB010000096.1:0-7151 GCA_034110505.1 Gammaproteobacteria bacterium | reverse complement strand
CGCACGACATCGGCTTTTTTAAGCTGTGCTTCGCTTTCTTCTTGAGTGGCGATGCGGGCCGCTTTTATTTGCTTGGTCTCGGCTGTTTTAACTTGGTAGCCGGTGATTTTGCCTAGTATTTTTTTAGTCATGATTTTTCCTATTGCCAAGCGTTATTGTGCGCTTGGTCTTTTTTTTGTTTTGTTCTGTCTGTTTACGGGAGATCCTTCGACTTCGTTCGTAACGAAGTTATCAGGATGACAGTGAATTTTTAGCTCAGGATGATAAGGGTCTGATTTGCTGAGAGCCATTTTTTGTTAGGCTAGGCGGAGAACTATTTTTGGCGAGGCGCGTACTTTAGTACGTAACGAGCCAACAATAATTCTCCAACAACGCATAACGGAAAATGGATCCAGCAAATTAGAATTTACCGTAATAACCTTCTTTCAAAGCATCGAATAAATTCGCCGCTGTATGCGTCTCACCATCGTACTCAACTTCTTCGTTACCTTTGAAATCAACCGTTGACCCGTCATCTAATGTGAACTGGTAAATAGTGTTTTCTAGGTCTTCTTCTTTTACCAATACACCTTGGAAGGCTTCTGGGTTAAAGCGGAAAGTTGTACAACCTTTGAGGCCTTTGTCGTACGCGTACATGTAGATATCTTTGAAATCTTCATACGGGTAGTCGGTTGGCACGTTGGCTGTTTTTGAGATGCTTGAATCAACCCACTTTTGCGCCGCCGCTTGCACGTCTACGTGTTGCTTAGGCGTGATGGTATCTGACGTTACAAAGTTAGCCGGCAATTGCTCGTCTGGGTTATCCGAGTATGGCATTGCGTTGGCGTTAACCACTTCACGATACGCCAGTAACTCATACGAGAACACATCGACTTTTTCTTTAGTCTTGCGACCTTCACGAATTACGTTACGCGCGTAATGGTGCGCGAAGCTTGGCTCGATGCCGTTACTGACATTGTTCGCCATCGACAGCGAGATAGTGCCGGTTGGGGCAATTGAGCTATGGTGCGAGAAGCGTGCGCCTACGCGCGATAACTCTTCTACTAGCTCTGGGTCGATCTCAGCAATTTGCTGCATGTAGCGGCTGTACTTTGCGTGTAGCTCGGCACCGTTTACGGTGTCACCGATAGCGTAACCGTCGTCTTCCATTTCTGGTCGCAATGACAACATTTCGCCGGTCACGGTGAACTGTTCGTTCATGATCGGCGCTGGGCCTTTTTCTTTGGCAAGCTCGAGTGCTTGGTTCCAACCAGCCATCGCCATTTCACGGGCGATTGTTTCAGTGAACTCGACTGATTTATCGTCACCGTAGGTCATGCCTAACATAGTGACCGTTGAGCCTAGACCTAAAAAGCCCATGCCGTGGCGACGCTTGCGTTCGATCTCTTTACGCTGGCCTTCTAATGGCAAGCCGTTAATCTCGACTACGTTATCAAGCATACGAGTGAATACGCCGACGACTTCGCGGTATCGTTCCCAATCAAAACGCGCGCTCTCTGAGAACGGGTCAATGACGAATTTGGTCAGATTAACCGAGCCCAACAAGCAGCTACCATACGGTGGTAAAGGCTGTTCGCCGCACGGGTTAGTCGCACGAATGTTTTCTACAAACCAATTGTTGTTCTTGGTGTTAACTTCATCAATTAAGATGAATCCAGGCTCAGCAAAGTCGTAAGTGGAGGTCATGATCATGTTCCACAAACGATTGGCTGGAATGGTGCTATAGACTTTACACGCGGTTAGGCCTTGTTCATTTTTGATATAGCCATTTTCAGCTGGGTAACGACGCCAGACGATTTCGTCTGAAGTGTATACATCAAGCTTGTCTTCTTTGGCTTCTTTTTCGGTAACCGGAAAAGACAGTTTCCAATCAGTGTCATCTTTAACCGCTTGAATAAATTCGGCCGTAATAAGTAACGACAAGTTAAATTGACGTAAACGGCCATCTTCACGTTTAGCGCGAATAAACTCCATTACATCTGGGTGGCTTATGTCAAAGGTCGCCATTTGTGCGCCACGACGACCACCGGCCGAGCTTACGGTGAAACACATTTTGTCGAAGATATCCATGAACGACAATGGGCCCGAGGTATACGCACCCGCGCCTGACACATACGCGCCTTTCGGGCGTAGCGTTGAGAACTCATAACCAATACCGCAACCGGCTTTTAAGGTCATGCCGGCTTCGTGGTTCTTATTAAGGATATCGTCCATTGAGTCGGTAATGGTGCCCGAGACAGTACAGTTAATGGTAGACGTTGCTGGTTTATAAGCTTGCGCGCCAGCGTTTGAGATAATACGGCCAGCGGGGAGCGCGCCGTTATCTAAGGCCCATACGAAACGCTCATACCAATGCTC
This sequence comes from Gammaproteobacteria bacterium, assembly GCA_034110505.1. GTDB lineage: Bacteria > Pseudomonadota > Gammaproteobacteria > Arenicellales > Arenicellaceae > Arenicella. The sequence continues at coordinate 4,793 of JAWUZB010000096.1, read as the reverse complement.
ACGTAGTGCGTCAGTTTGCTCGACACCAGATAGGGCTGATGCGACACGCTCGATGGTGTCGCTTGTGGTTTCGTCTACGGCGTTACCCGCCTTGTCTTTTAAACGGTATTTCTTGTCCCAGATGTCGGCTGACGTTGGTTGCAGATCCATTTGCTTTAACTTGATTTCACCGCCTTTCGCGGCCGTGTTAATCGCAACAATTGTTTGATTCGCAGAGTGTAACTCTTCTACGGGATTACCCATTATCTTTTTCCTCTATGGTTCGCAACACTGAGATAAAACAGCCTTGGAAAATTTATAAGTATTACTGTTGGTGCAAAGCTCAAACTATGTTGTTTGATGACTCTAATTCGGTTCTATTTTGGGCTTCTGCGCTAGGCTTAGGTAGCCGTGCTTGATAAAAGGCACAATGCAACGAAACGCCACAATTACAGAACCAACTGACATTTAAAACGAATACAACAACAGACAACTATTTATGGTTAGATAGTACATTTTGCAGTCACCACAATAGATGACCTACCCATACTGATTGACTAGAACGGCTTACCAATAGCTTCAGATTATTTCAATAACAGCCAACGGCTTTATTTCACAGATCGCCGACGCTCTATTTAAAAAAAACGCTACACCTCACAGATAAGGATGATCAATTAACAACCCAATTTGCCGATGATTGGCCACCACCACTGTTAAGGTAAGAACGGCTTATACCTTCTATCAAACGCCACAAACAAGTCTTCTATAGGAACAACCATCGCCGCCCAACTAGGCTAGCGCAGCTTCAGTATTGACTAATTTCAATACCTTAGAAACACCTATACAGCAAACAAGCTAAATAGTGGTTAGTTCTTGGAAAACACTATATGTTGTGGTTTCAGTCAGAGCAAGAACAAGATAATGGGTATGAAATAAAAGAGCAAGTAGTTTATTTCGAATTAGAGAAGAAAATTAAATGCAATACTTTGTGTTTGTTTCTTCTAAAATAAATAACACAAAATTTTACTTTTAAGTTAGCTATGCGTGCTAAGGCAAGGCCCCAAAAGGTTATCAATGATGCTAAACTTAGACAATCAAGCTCAGCTATAACCTCATACCATGCTTTCGAAGCTCTGGTAGAAGTGATTGGCAAGACATGTTGCATTACGTTATATGACACCAAGTAAGATGAATAAATTAATAAGCCTCATAGCGATCCTCGCTTTACTAGCATTGAGCACGGCTAGCTATTCCCAAACGACATTAGCAAACAACTTATCAGCACCATCATTAGAAAGCGACTACCAAGAAGAGCTTGATAAATGGATGCTGCAAGCATACGAGGGTGACCGTGAGGCACAATTCAAAGTTGGCGTGCTCTTCACCAACGATCAATTTCAATCGGCCGACATGGAACAAGCGGTTTATTGGTATAAGCAAGCGGCACGACAAGGGCATGCATTAGCGCAATATAATTTAGGCCATCAATACCTAACCGGTACCGGTGTAAAACGTAGCGAACCCGAGGCCATGAAATGGTGGCTCAAAGCAGCCGAACAAGACCACCCCTTAGCTCAATTCAACCTCGGCCGAGCCTATTACTTAGGTATTGGCTTGGACCAAGACCACGACCAATCTCGACTCTGGTTTAAACGTGCGGCTAAAAACAATGAGCCCAAATCAATCGATATTTTAAAGCAGCTGAAATGGTATGAATCGGGCGATTTTAAGGCTGTAGTAGTACAACAACCACGTGCCACCGAGCAAGCGGTGCGGGTCAGCCCTGAGCCCATATCGGAACCTACGCCCATATCAGAACCTGAGCTAGCATTGGAGACTGAGCCAACGCAATCAAGCAGCCCGGAACAACCAGAAGAGGCGTTTAGCAACGAACCCATCGCCAACTCGGCCGATAGCCAAGCAGATGCCGCTCAAGTGAAATTAGATAAAGCAGCGCAAGTGCTTAAAATGGATAGTAAGAACCCGATTGCGGTTTATACCGACCCCGCTAAACGTAGCGTGCTGATAGCTATAATTGATATTCGTGATCAGCTAAGCGTCACTAATAGTGGTCCTAAATGGACTCAAGTCACTAATCAGAATGGTTTTCCAGTTTGGGTGCAAGAAAACTACCTAGACGTGTCGAACAAGATAGGCACGGTTAAGGGCAACGCCGTTAACGCCCGCTCAGTACCACTAATCACCAATGGCACGGTTGTTGGCCGTTTAAACAATGGCGAAACATTGCTTGTATTAGATAAGAAAAATTCTTGGTACAGAGTAATGTCACCAAGCCGCTTCAAAGCGTGGGTAAAAACCGATGAATTTAAGCGCAGCAAAACGCCGGCGACCAAGCCAGCTACCAGTCAACTAGAAGACGATGACAAAACACAAATTAATGCCGTTAAGATTCGCCTGGTTAGTGATGATCAGTGGCTTTTTAGTCAGCCAGCCGACGGTTATACATTACAACTAGCAAGCTTTGACGATCCACAAAAAGTTGCTATGTTTACCTCTCGTAAAAAATTCCTGGATAACCCAGAACTGCATAGCTTTACCTCTACCTCAAGAGACATTAACTGGACCTATTTTTTATACGGCGAATTTTCTTCAAAAGAATCGGCGATAAAAACTCGAACCGAAATCGATCAGAAAAAGGCGTGGATTAGGAGCTTTGGCAAGCTTCAACAAAATCGATGCTTGGCTTGGAAAAAGCAAATTCCTACGCCTAAAGAACTCAATAAGTACTGCTCTTAATGGCCAAAGGGAAAAATGTTATATCGCCATTTCTTGGCGAACATGATCACAGCCATTGTGAAGCGCAGGCGCTTGAATCAGCTATCGCCGAATGCGCTAAACAAGGCTTGCGACTGACCAAAATACGACAGCAGGTGCTGGAGATAATTTGGGCACAGCATAGCCCTATTGGAGCTTACGATGTGCTGCAAAAGCTGCAACAAGCAGGTCATAAACCAGCACCACCCACGGCCTATCGAGCGCTCGACTTCCTAGTATCAGCAAAGCTCATTCATCGGGTCGAATCGTTAAATGCGTATATTGGCTGCCCTTCGCCGAACGCAAATCATCAATGACAATTTTATATTTGTAGCGAATGCGGCCACGTCGCTGAAGTGAGTAATTCAGCCGTATCGGAGGCGCTTATTGCCAGTGCCAGCGACCTCGGCTTTGTAAGCCATCAGCCAGTGATTGAAGTGCATGGCATTTGCAAGAACTGTAGCAGCTAAATGCTACTGATCAAGCTTGAAACTAGGACCTAAGGTTTTTTATCGAGCCGTCGAAGGTAATCGAGCTTCTGCTTAATTTTAATTTCTAAACCTCTCTCAACCGGTTGATAAAATTGCTGGCCGGCTAACTCGTCGGGCAAGTACACTTCACCGGCCGCATAGCCCTCGGCCTCATCGTGCGCATATCGATAGCCTTTGCCATAATCTAACTCTTTCATCAATGAGGTTGGCGCGTTGCGAATATGCATTGGCACCTCCAACGAACCAGTTTGCTTTACCACTGACATGGCCTGTTTATAGGCTGTATAAACCGCGTTACTCTTCGCCGCGATAGCCAGATAGGTAATGGCTTGAGCCAATGCTAACTCGCCCTCAGGGCTGCCTAAGCGCTCTTGCGCCTGCCATGCGTCAAGGCATATTCGTAGCGCTCTTGGGTCAGCATTGCCGATATCCTCGGTGGCCATGCGCAGCACTCGACGGGCTATATACTTTGGATCACAGCCTCCATCGATCATTCGGCAAAACCAGTATAAAGCGGCATCGGGGTCAGAGCCTCTTACCGATTTATGTAAGGCCGATATTTGATCGTAAAAGGCATCACCACCTTTATCAAAACGACGCGTGCTGCCGCCCGCTAATATATCGTTGATTAGTTCACTGGTAATAATCCCATCGTCTGCCAGGTCAGCGGCGATTTCGAGCATGGTTAAGGCGCGGCGAGCGTCACCATCGACCAGTTCAGCCAGATGCAATTTATCAGCTTCAGCCATGCTCAGATGCAATCCGCCCAAGCCCAACTCTTGATCTTCTAGCGCCCGATTAATTAAACCTACAATGTCTTGCGGCGCAAGTGATTGCAGCACATACACTCTCACTCGAGAGAGCAATGCATTATTCAGTTCGAATGATGGGTTCTCAGTGGTGGCACCGACAAAAAGAATCGTGCCGTTCTCAATGTGTGGCAAAAAGGCATCTTGCTGAGAATTCTTATATGTTGCAGATTTATGTATGTTTTATGATTATTTTATAAAAAAATTATATTTAACAATGAATTAAGATATTAATAAGTTATAAAAAGAATACAAAAATCGCAATACAAAAATATCCAGTAACGGCGATCCGAAACCATCTGCCAAACCACATATTCAACATTCAAATTTAGCAAAATTGAAGACTCTCATTGGTGAATTCTTTACTAACAATAAAAATAACTTCATATGTATTCTACAGACGTTTCACGAATTCAAACTAATGCAAGCGAAAAGGCAGAAAGTTGCCCATAACTGCCAGTCGCTAAAGCCCGCCACAAATGTGGGGGCTTGTTATCTTACTGTCACATGTATTTTGGCCAATTTGAGCCACCGTAATTGCCGATACCTATAAAAAGCACTGGCATACATCCAAACAAATGGCGTTAATAAACCGGCATCAATTTCAACTGTGTCAGTGTACAAGCATTGTGAGTTGCTTTTGCTTTCGACAAGAATTAGGTGATTCCAGGTCGTGATTAGCCCACCGGATTCTTCTGTGAGCATTCGCATCTTTGAACTTGAAATTTCATTAAAGAAA
>JAWUZB010000095.1:0-7525 GCA_034110505.1 Gammaproteobacteria bacterium | reverse complement strand
GAGCTTGGTCGGATGGTTTCATTTTCAATTCCTATTTTAGACACACCCATGATTGGGCGTGATAGGAATAGTGTGTCTTTCTTTGGTTTTTTTTGCCGCAGAGCGGCTTCGTTCAACCACTCGAATTGTTCTTTTAGGCCGTTTAGGCATTTTCGCGATAAGCGCGGCAGCGGCAGTTGTGATTGCCACACCAGCACCATCATCGACTGCGCCAGTGCCTAAATCCCAGCTGTCTAAGTGACCGCCAATTAAGACGATCTCGTCTGGCCGCTCGCTACCAACTAAGTCGAGAACGACATTGCCGCTGCTGACTTCGCCTTTCCATTTGGCGCCAGACTTAAGATTGATCTCTAAGTTGTTGCCAAGATTGTGTAAACGTCGCATTTGATCAGCATCGGGGTTAGACAATGCAATTACTGGAATCGACGCCCAATCGCCCTCTTTAGAACTCATCATTCCGGTGTGCGGAAAACGGTGCGAATCTGAACCGACTGAGCGCACTAATAATGCAACTGCACCGCCAAGCTCAGCATATTGCCAGCCGATTCGACGACGCTGATTAGCTTGACTATAGCCAGCGCCTGTTTGGCTTTTAACCAATATATCGCCATCAACAAAGGCTATTTTTCCCCTAATTTGATTTGTCGTAACCTTTTTAAGATCTTCAATCGAACGAAAATAGACAACCTCTGACTTCATTGACCCCTTGGATGCAGCACCGCCACCCAGGGCGGTGCCATACAATTCTTGAGCATAAGGCTTACTTAGTGAAATACTTAAATCACCACGATCCCAAAATGGCATTTTAAACTCTTCAACGCTAACTCGATCAAAGCCTAGCTCTTGGCCTAAGTCTTGGCCCCACTTTCGGGCCCTCGCCTCAGCTTCGGAGCCGGCCATTCGAGGCCCGATTTCAGTAGTCAGTGATTCAACAATGCTGTACGCAAGATCACTCTCAAACGCTTGGCTAATTAACGATTTAGCATTTGCTCGTTGCTGGTCACTTAGAAGCTCGCTAGCCGTGGCATTCAATGTGGCCGCTGAGATGCTTAAGCAAAGTCCGTATTTAACAAATTTATTCATCATAATATTTTTCTAAATGTCTGAGAGGTTAGCTATTCTTTATGCACTCTGATGCTCTTCGAGGATGGCTATTAAATTATTATCAAAGGCTAAGCGTTTGCCTTTTTCAAAATCATAATAGACCAACCTTGCTTTTGCCTCGGCGGCAATCAAACCAAGTTTATCGCTATACATTAAATGTTTTAGAAAGAACTCGTTTTCCTCAATCTTAGTTACTGTTGTGCCGACTAACAACGTATCGGGGAAGGTCACTGGTACCTTAAAGCGGCAGCCGGTCTCGGCCAGCGCCAAACCCTTTTTTATATTGCTAGACGCGGCACCACCAAAATTGGGGAACAACAAGCTAATAAATTCAAACCTAGCAGTTTCGCAATAGTAAAAATACTTAGTGTTATTGACATGATTCATTGAATCCATGTCGCCCCATACAATTTTTTGCGTATGAATGACTTTGCAGTCGCTTAAGCAGTCCGGTTTTTCGATCATCATTAGGTTTTATTTATTTATCGAGGTAAATCGTATGGTATCTCATACTGAAGACAGTCGCGTCAAAAACAATAGAGTAGACTCAGGACTGGATTGGTTAAGTTAGAGAACATTCGATGAGCGCCCTATCACATATAAAAGTCCTAGACTTATCGCGCGTACTAGCGGGCCCCTGGGCCAGTCAACTATTAGCCGATTTAGGGGCGGAAGTAATTAAAATAGAGAACCCGTCCGGCGGTGACGACACTCGTCATTGGGGTCCTCCGTATTTGCAAGACAGTAATGGTAAGGATACCGCCGAGTCTGCCTATTTTCTTTGTACCAATCGAGGTAAAAAATCTGTTTGTGTCGACCTACACACAGAACAAGGACAAGCCATAATCAAAGCCTTGGCCAGTGAGTGTGATGTGTTGATTGAGAATTTCAAAGTCGGAGGCTTAGCCAAATATGGCTTAGACTTTGAGTCCCTGTCTGCGCTAAACCCTAGGTTAGTATATTGCTCGATTACCGGTTTCGGACAGACTGGCCCATATAAAGATCGACTCGGCTACGACTTCTTGATTCAAGCAATGGGCGGTTTAATGAGTGTCACCGGTGAGCCGGCCTCAGTCGGTGGACAACCGCAAAAAGTGGGTGTTGCACTGACCGATATAATGACAGGACTGTATGCATCGAACGGCATTTTAGCCGCCCTAGCGGAGCGAGAAAGATCGGGGCTTGGCCAACATATAGATTTAAGCTTATTTGATGTTACAGCCGCAACGCTGGCTAATCAGGCGAGTAATTACCTCGTTGGAGGTATTACTCCAGTTCGACTTGGCAATGCTCACCCTAATATTGTTCCATACCAATCGTTTGCCGTCGCTGATGGCCACATCGTAATCGCGGTGGGCAACGATTCACAATTTGAAAGTCTTTCAACGGTATTGGGCCTTGAAGAAATAGCCACGGACAATCGATTTATTAGCAACGCTCTGCGGGTAAAAAACCGAGACGAGCTGATTGACATTATTCAATCGACGCTACTTCAGAGCAGTGGTGAGTATTGGCTAAATCAATGCGAGGTACATAGTGTTCCAGCCGGGCCAATTAATACCATAGATCAAGTGCTAAACGACCCACAGATAAAGGCCCGTGAAATGCGCGTCAGGCTAGATCACGCTGATAGTGACCAACTTGAGCTTGTTGGCAATCCGATTAAATTTTCGAGAACACCCATCGAATATAAGTCAGCGCCTCCAACTCTTGGAGAGCACACCGAAAGCGTTTTAGAAAGACTTAAGCTCTAACAAAAAGTTACCGATTGATCTCGCGTCGACGCATCGCCATAGAATCAATTATTGAGAATGCGTCCACTAAGTCTAAGCTTAGTTGTCGAAGCTTAGTTGACCCATCTTTACCAATTAAAATCACCTTTGCATTAGCCAATAATAAACGCCGGCCAATGTCTTTAGCCAACTCTTGCGAGAGCGCGGCAGGGTAGTTGCTTGAGACTAATTGATCGCCAATAATTACCCGAATAACATTACGCTCATTTATATCGAACTCATTTTTTTAAATTTGGCTCGCGCCGAAAAGTCGTCAACACGTTGATCAACTATAACAATACGACTCTTCCACTTTAACTGATTTAGATTAGTCAGCTGATGTTAGTCAGCGGCATACGCCGCTATCGACAGCAGCATAAACAACACTGAGCTTATGAATGTTTTAATTGGGCAAACTCAGTTACTACTCCATTGAGTCAATATTTCCGCTTGATTCGACGGCGAGACATCGTTAACTTTAGATTTGGTGCGACTAAATTTCGGTGCAGGTGCGGGTTGAATTTTACCATCAATTTCGATATAGGCATCTCGTGCTTGCATATGATGATGGTTTGGCGCTTCTAAAAAATCTAATACCGGCGCGAAACAGACATCGGTCCCTTCCATTAGATCGCACCATTCTTTCTGAGTTTTAGTAAGCACAACAGCCGCAAGTTTTGCTTTCAACTCAGGCCATTTTCTAGGGTCATTTTGTTTACCAAAATCTTCTTCGCTCAAGCCCATTTTTTGTTTCATCAACGCGTAGAAATGAGGCTCGATCGAGCCAAGGGTAATGAACTTGGCGTCACTAGTTTCATAGCTGTCGTAAAAATGTGCTGCGGTGTCTAATAGGTTAGAAGCCCTTTGAGTGGTCCATGCACCAAGGCTGCTCATGGTGTAGAACATAGACATTAAATTAGCCGTACCTTCAGTAATAGCCGCATCAACAACCTGACCTTTTCCAGATGTCTTGCTTTCATGCAACGCGGCTAAAACACCCATCACCAGAAACATAGTTCCGCCGCCATAGTCACCAACAAGATTTAGTGGCGGTACTGGCGCACTATCGCGGCGACCAATTGCGTTGAGCGCGCCGGTAATAGCGATATAATTAATATCGTGTCCTGCCGCTTGAGATAAAGGGCCAGTTTGCCCCCAACCTGTCATGCGGCCATAAATCAGTTTGGGATTCGATTGTTCAAATACTTCTGGTCCGATTCCAAGACGCTCCATAACACCGGGCCTGAAACCCTCGATAACAATATCGGCATGCTCAATTAGATTTCGCGCAATAGCAACGCCTTGGTCAGACTTCATGTCGACTTCGATCGAGCGTTTGCCTCGACGTAGAACATCGCCTGGCATTTTGTAGGGGTCGTTAGCTTTATCCAGAATAACCACGTCGGCACCCATATCCGCCAATAACATTCCAGCTAGTGGCACCGGGCCAATGGCCGACATTTCAACTACTTTTAAACCTGCGAGTGGGCCCATTAATTTCTCCAGCACTCGTTTAACGAGCTTTTTGTAATGATTTTTTTGTTAAACAAGTTTAACTGTATTGGCATCGTAATCAGGTAGATACGCTTCGTGGCGTGCACCAATTTTATCAAGCACGGTAAATGCCGCTTTTCGCATCAAGCTAGTTTTAAAATGGTAAAGCTTACCGGCGCGCGCTGAGGTAGTCTGAATCTTCGCCGTTCGTTCAAAACGATTTCGCTGATACAGTTGTAAACCCTCAGATAAACTCGATGCTTGCTCAATTGCGCGTTGCAAAATACGCCCATCTTCAATCGCCATGGCCGCGCCAGAAGCCATGAAGGGCAAAGTGGAGTGGGCTGCGTCACCAAGCAAAGTGACTCGATTTGAGCTCCAATTTGAAAACGGTTGATGATTGTAAAGCGCCCAACGATAGCAACTATCTTTGTCGACTGCATCAATAATACTTCGTACAGTCGGGTGCCAACCTTTAAAATCAGCACTCAAATCTTGCCATGGTGCTTTCGCTGACCATGAGCTGTCAGTCCATGTTTTGTTTTCGACTACACCAACAAAGTTAGCTAAGCGTTGTTGCCGCAGGTAGTAAAGCACCATGTGTTTATTGGGTCCAACAAAGTTTGACACAACCGTGTCCATCCAATTGTCAGGTAAGCGCTCTACCGGCACAACACCTCTCCAAGCAACATTGCCAGTAAACGTTGCGGGTGTATTGCCCAGTAATTGCTTTCTGATTACCGAGTTGATGCCATCGGCTGCAACCAATAAATCAGCTTCTATAGAGTCTCCGTTGCTAAGCTCTACTTTGACTAAATTATCGTGTTCTTTATAGGACAAAACCTTAGTGTCGAGCGTTAGACCATTAGGCTGAATGTTAAGAAATGCGCCCAGTAATACACTGTGCAGATCGGAACGGTGTAAATGCAGATAAGGCGCGCCATATTTTTCTTGGTAAGATTGCCCTAAGACCATGGTATGAAGGGCTAGGCCAGATTGATAGTCTCTGAATTCTACGCGCTTTGGCGTTACCGCAACTTCAGTCAGCCTATCTAGCACACCAAGAGTTTGCATTACACAAAGCGCATTGGCACCGCATTGTATGCCAGCGCCTATATCTAAGAACGCCGGAGAGCTCTCAACAAGGTGAATATCATGCCCCGCTTTAGCAAGACATAAGGCCGTTGTTAAACCGCCAATTCCTGCTCCAGCTATAACGACTTTCATATTGTGACTATCGAGCCTGCATGCGTATGCCACCATCCATTCGAACACTCTCACCGTTCATGTAGTCATTTTCGACTAGATATTGTGCCAGATGAGCGATCTCGTCAGGCTTACCCAAACGTTTTGGATTTAACACCGACGATTCTAGCGATTGATAAACGTTTTCAGGCAAAGCATCAAAAAGCGGGGTGTGGATCAACCCTGGCACAATGGTGTTTACGCGTATGCGGTATTCAGCTAAATCTCGTGCTAAACAAATGGTACTGCCAATAAGTGCGGCCTTGGTAGCCGCGTAGGCGGCTTGTCCAATTTGACCTTCTTGACCCGCTACAGATGCGGTATTCAAAATCACTCCTCGACCTCCATCTTCGTCAAGTAGCTCTTGTTTGCTCATTTGCGCCGCACATAACCTTAAGACGTTAAAGGTTCCTATAAGGTTAATGTCAACTACACGTTTATAGGTATCTAGTGCATGTGGCTTATTTTCTCTTCCAACTGTTTTTTCACCATGACCGATACCTGCAAAGTTGCAGTTTATATGTAATGCTCCAAAATGCTCAACCGTACGTGCAATCGCGTCTTCTACGCTTTGTTCGTCGGTTACGTCAGTTTTAGTATAGATAACATTGTCTCCAAGTTCCTCGACTAATGATTTTCCACGCTCATCATTTAAGTCGAAAATTGAACACTTCACGCCATTATTAACGAAGCGCCTTAGGGTCGCCTCGCCTAGACCCGATGCACCACCCGTAATCACAGCTACTTTGTTAGTTAAATTCATATTGACGTTCTAAATTGGTTATTTTAGTAAGTTTAGCACTTTTAGATATGCGGCTACCTCATCAGTAAAGGCAAACCTAAAGCGCTAGGAATCCTTACTTTTAATACAACGCTCAACCTTAGAACTAAACATCTAACTGGATTTACTTAGTGTCTAAATTGTTAGCTGGGAATCTTACTATTTATAGCGTTTGATGCGAATTTCTCTGTTTTCTTCGTCTATTTTCATCTTGTAGCCAAAACCATCTTTTTTAACACTAACGTTAAACTTGCAGTCCTTGTAGTTATAACGGCGATTGTCCTTGTTAACTTGTTTCCAGACTTGTTCATTAGCAAAGACAAATAGCCATTTTCCATCACGGGCTTTGTTACAGGATATTACCACTCCCCTACTGACCTGCTCCTTGTCTGAACGCGTATCGAATTTTCCACCGCCAATATTCTCAGGCAGTTGTCCTACGACCTTTATTTGATAACCATCACCTTGTTCAAATTTTTCCAATAACGAATCAAAACAATTTAAGCGAACGGCATCCGGTTTGTTCAACGAGCAGGCTTGTAAATCGGTAACTAAGGAAGCGTAGGTCGGGGCTTGATCCGCGGCCGTAGCAACCGACTCAAACGCCAAGTTAAAAACGGAGCTCATTAACATCACAACAACTAATTCTTTATATTTCATAATTTCACTTACAAATGAATCTTCTATAATTACTAAATCAATAAATCAGAATACTAAATCTAAGCTCCTCTCTCCAGCTTTCATTTGCAAACACTAAGCTAGCTGATCGAATCAGTAGACCGTTAAGCGTATTGATAACCACATTAGCAGAGTCCAAGATTTAAATTTCGTCGTTCTACGCAGGGTGTGGCTGCGCCTTTATCATAATTGACAGAGAGACCCTTCGGCTACGCTCAGGGTAACGGGTAACGGGTAACGGCGATACTACCTATCCCTCATTTATTGCAGGCAATAAAAAAGCCCCAGTAGATCGCTCTACTGGGGCTCGTATATAAATCTGGCAATGTCCTACTTTCACATGGGCAACCCACACTATCATCGGCGCTAACTGGTTTCACTTCTGAGTTCGAGAAGGGATCAGGTGGTTCACAGTCGCTATTGTCGCCAGAAAAGCTGTCAGGATTCCGTT
>JAWUZB010000094.1:0-25386 GCA_034110505.1 Gammaproteobacteria bacterium | reverse complement strand
GGACGAATTTCACTTCTTCATCCTCACTTTCATAAGGGGCGCCCTACTGGCTTTCAATACCCGCCGATACCTGCGCTACCAAGGCGTAGATAGCCGCGGGTTTTACACGCATAGAGGCGGCATTGGAAATCAATCGACATGAGCTATAGGCGACAACATCTTTAGCCACCAAGTTATTGGCTTTCAAAGTGCTGCCAGTTTCAACTAAGTCAATAATTTCATCGGCCAAGCCCACTAATGGGGCTAACTCCATAGCGCCATATAATTTAATTATTTCAGCTTGGATTCCCTGCGATTCATAGTAACGCTTCGCCGATTTGACATATTTAGTTGCGACTCTTAACCGCTTTTGCGTCTTCGGACGATCAAGGTCTTCTACACGCACAGCGGTCATCAAACGACATTTTGAATATTGTAGGTCAAGCAACTCACATAGGCCTTCGCCGCCGTGCTCTAGCAAACCGTCTTTGCCGACGATTCCGGCATCAGCGGCGCCGAACTGCACATAAGTTGGCACATCGGTCGCGCGAATAATCACACATTGTAAGTCGTCGCGATTGGTGGCGAAGATAAGTTTACGGCTAGTAAACGGATCGTCTTTTAGAGTAATGCCAATTTGCTCAAGCAACGGCAGGGTCTGCTTAAGAATGCGGCCTTTAGAAAGCGCTAAGGTAATCATCAGTTGCTCAGTCTTGGGTTGATCAGTGGTTAGAATTCTATTTAACCAGCTCTTGTAGGGCGAGGTCTTTATCCCAAACATGACCTGGCACACGGCGAATATTAGCGCCTAAACGTGACAGTTTTTCTTCAATGCTCTCATAACCACGGTCGATATGATAAATACGGTCGATAACAGTCGGTTTGTCGGCCATTAATGCCGCTAAAACGAGACTTGCAGAGGCACGCAAGTCAGTTGCCATCACTGGTGCGCCACGTAGTTTGTTACGGCCGGTGATAAAAGCGGTGTTGCCTTCAAGGTCAATTTGAGCGCCCATGCGTTGCAGTTCTTGCACATGCATAAAGCGGTTTTCAAAAATATTTTCAACTACCTTGCTGGTGCCTTTAGCTAGCGAGTTCATGGTTACGAACTGAGCTTGCATATCGGTTGGAAAGGCCGGATGAGGGGCGGTGTAAATGTCCACTGCTTTTGGCTGATTACCATGCATGTTAAGCTCAATGCTATCGCCATCAATGGTGATATCAGCCCCCGCTTCTACCAACTTATCTAATACCGCATCTAAGTAGGTCGCGTCAGTTGAGCGAGCCTTTACTCGTCCTCGCGTCACCGCGCCGGCCACAAGGTAAGTACCGGTTTCAATCCGGTCAGCAATAACGGTATGACTCGCATCGTGCAATGAGTCGACACCCTCAATCACCAACTCAGAGGTGCCCGCGCCAGATACTTTCGCACCCATCGCATTTAAACAATTAGCTAAGTCAACAATCTCAGGTTCACGAGCGGCGTTCTCAATTACCGTAGTGCCCTGTGCTAGTGATGCCGCCATCATAAGATTTTCAGTGCCTGTGACTGATACCATATCCATAAAAATACGGGCGCCTTGCAATCTCTTGCAAGAAGCTTTGATATAGCCGTCTTCGATTTTCACCGTTGCGCCCATCGCCTGCAAACCTTTGATATGAAGGTTAACCGGCCGCGAGCCTATCGCACAACCACCGGGTAACGACACTTCAGCGTGACCTAAACGCGCAACTAGCGGGCCAAGCACCAGTATAGAGGCGCGCATAGTCTTAACTAAGTCGTATGGCGCTCGACTTTGGTTGAGGCCGCTAGCATCAGCACAAATATTCATACGCTCATCGATTTCCATTTCTACACCGAGATATGAAAGCAAACTCATGGTAGTAGTTATGTCTTGCAAATGCGGCACATTGCTCAATGTCAATTTGCCATCAACCAATAGTGATGAAATCAGAATCGGCAATGCCGCATTTTTAGCGCCGGAGATGATGACATCGCCATCAAGTGGGCCTGCACCGGTTACGATCAGTTTGTCCATGTCTTTGGAGTTTCCTTCGGTAAAACGCGTCTTGCGTTGAGTTTATGCTGATATTAATCTACGTTAATTCTAAACGCTTAGAGTGTCTTTAAGTTCGCCCGCTTCGTACATTTCATTCATGATGTCACTACCACCAACAAATTCGCCGTTGATGTACAACTGGGGAATAGTTGGCCAGTTGGAATATGCTTTAACGCCTTCACGCACTTGGTCGTTGCTTAGCACGTCAACCGTAACGAACTCGGCATCAAGTGCCGTTAAAATTTGTACCGCTTTACCGGAAAACCCGCATTGTGGGAAGTTAGCGTTGCCTTTCATAAAAAGCACCACTTTGTTGTCAGTTACGGTTTGCTTGATTTGGTCTTGCATTGTTGCTTGTTCAGTCATTTTATTTACCTCTTATTTAGAGTTAGATCGTCAATTTTTTACTGTTGATAGAGTACTAAGCTTCTGAAGGAGTTAACGTTTTCATAGACAACGCATGTACTTCGGCTTTCATTTTATCGCCTAACGCGGCGTATACTAATTGGTGACGTTGAATGCGTGATTTACCATCAAATTCAACCGCAACGATAGTAGCTTCGAAGTGATGTCCGTCACCCTCTACCGCCACTTGCGCGCCGTCAAAGCCAGATTCAATCCAATTTTTTAGTTGCTCAGGGGTAACCATAATTCATTTTTCTCAAGTCGAGTATTTAATGGTGGTTAGAATACCCGAAAGCCAGTATTTCAGCCAGTTCCAGCAGCTAATTGAGAGATTAATCTTTGCTTATATTTGTCTGTTTCGTGTTGAGCCCGTAATCAACCTTAGAAGCGCCTATGCATCGCGCAATTTATAACCACTTTTAAGCATCGATACGCATATGATAGTCAGCACCAAAGTAGCACTTAGCATCACCGCTAAGCTTAATATGACCGGTTGATCTGACTGACCGAAAAAACCATAGCGAAAGCCATCGATCATGTAGAAAAACGGGTTTGCTTTTGACAGTTGATACCAAAATGGTGGCAATGACGTAATTGAATAGAAGACACCACTTAAAAAGGTCAACGGTACGATAAGAAAGCTTTGAAAGGCCGCTATTTGGTCAAATTTCTCGGCCCACATCCCTGCAATCAAGCCTAAGGCGGCCATTACATAACTGCCCATAATCGCAAATGCAAGGATAATAAAGATGTTATCAATCGGCACATGTACGTAAAAATATCCCAATAAGAATACTCCCACACCAACCGCAAGACCGCGCAAAACCGCCGCACCGATATAAGCCAAGAACATTTCTAAAGCCGAAAATGGCGGCAATAGAATAAAAACAATGCTACCCATCACTTTAGATTGAATCATGCTCGATGAGGTGTTGGCAAAAGCATTTTGAATCACCGTCATCATTAACAAGCCCGGGATCAAAAACTGGCTGTAGCTGACGCCGGGGAAAACCTCAACTCGTCCCTCTAATACATGCCCAAATACCAATAAGTACAGCAGTGCGGTAACCACTGGCGCTATAACGGTTTGCATCCAAACCTTGCGCCAGCGAGTAACCTCTTTAGAAAATAAGGTATAAGTGGCTATCCAATTCATGCTTGATCTCCGTTTTGCTCACCGGTCATTCTAATAAAAACATCTTCGAGGCTGTCGCTCAGCACTGAGACGTATTCAATATTAATTGAGGCCGCTCTTAAGCGATCTAATATTTCCATTATGGAATCACTATCTCGATGAATTGCTAGCTCAACTTCATTACCTAGTAAACGCGAAATCCGATTTTGATACTCCGCTGGAATAGTTTCAATAGGGTGACTAGCGCGAACCAACAGCTTGCTGCCTAAGCCTCGTGCCAATAAGTCTTGCTTAGTTTCGAGAGCCAACAGCTTACCTTTATTAATAATGGCTATGCGATCACATAGCTCTTCAGCTTCTTCTAAGTAATGCGTGGTAAGTACGATAGTGTGACCTTCTTTATGCAGCTGACGAACAAAACGCCACATTGACTGACGCAGCTCAACATCGACACCGGCGGTCGGTTCGTCCAACACCAAGACCTTTGGCTTATGTACTAGAGCCTGAGCGATTAACACTCGGCGCTTCATGCCACCCGATAATTTTCGCATGTTTGAATCAGCTTTATCACTGAGTCCAAGTTGTTCTAAAAGCTCGTTTATCCATTGATCATTATTCCGCAGTCCAAAATAACCAGATTGAAATTCTAGGGTCTCACGAACTGAGAAAAATGGGTCAATCACAATCTCTTGAGGAACCACACCTAAGTTGGTGCGCGCTTGCCGATAGTCTTTTTCGACACCGGCACCGAGAATTGAAATATTGCCTTGATTGACTTTGATTAGCCCTGCAATCGCACTGATTAAGGTTGATTTGCCCGCGCCGTTAGGTCCGAGCAAGCCAAAAAATTCGCCTTGCTTTATATCGAAGCTAACGTCACTCAGGGCCTCTAATTGGCCGTAACGTTTACTTACGCCTCGCAGAGATATGGCTGGCTGCTGCTCAACATTGCTTGTTATTTCTTGAGTCAAAATTCTTCTCGAGTATTGGGGGCATCTAAAGACAATTAATTAGAAACAAAAAAGGCGAGCAAAGCTCGCCTTTCGAGGTGAGGTTAAAGTATAACGCTTAGCGCGCGTTTTTACCGCGAAGGTCGTTGATCAAGCCGTCAATGCCCTTTTCTTTCAAGCTAAGCGCAAAACTCGAGCGATAGGTACGAATAAAATCGATTCCTGCTACGTCAAGATTATAGGCGCGCCAGCTGGTATCGTTACGATTGCTCATCGATAACACGATTGGGAATTCTTCACCTGATGCCGATATCAACTTGGCTTTGACCTTAACTTTATCGTCACCCGGAGCAAGTTCAATTGGCTCGTAAACTACTTTTTCGTTTCCAGTAGCGTTTAGTAAACCAGTAGCATAGCTTTGTAACAGAAAGGTTTTGAATTCTTTTACAAAGGCATTTTTTTGTTGCTCGGTGGCTGAATTTGCTGCTTGTTTACCAAGAATCAAATCAGCCATACGTGGAACATGCAGCGCAGGAAGTAATGTTTCGTCAAGCATATCGTAAAGCGCTTGATTGTCGACCTCGTAGATAGCACGGTTAGCTTCCAACTTAGCGACCATAGAATCAACGGCACGCTTAACCACTTCTTGTGGGCTTTGCATTGCCTGCGCTTGGGTCGAGAGCATAAAAAGCATGCTGATTAGGATCGTTAGTTTGGCAATTGAATTTTGTATAAGTTTCATTGTGGTCTCCCAGCAAAAAGTAATTTCTCGCGATAAGTTAAAACACTCTCACGGTTTTGATCTATAGAGGATAGCAAACCTTAGCTTAACCCCAGGTTAATAAATTGTTACCGACTGTGTCTTCACAGTTGACACTATTGCGACAGAATCCTAAGAATACGTCATTACTGTAATGTCCACCCCTATTAAGGCCTATTCAGGCAAAATAAAGGTTATTCGAGCCCAATCTCATACTAAGACCGGTGCAACAACATTTATATTAATTAAATTATAAATTTCTGGCTCTAAACTTCGTCTAAACCCTGCTTTACCGAATTACCTTGTTCGCTATTTTCGGCTATTTTTTCAAGGTTCTGATTAATTTTAAACAACAACATAACTAACTCGGCCATAACCCTCAGAGCAATAACACCGCCAAGCACATACACCAGCGCTTCGAATATACCAAAAAAACCATTCGAGAAAAAGTTGCCTATACCAGTCCAAATTACCGCCAATAGGCCCAACCAATACAATACTCGAATCAAGTTGGGAGTTAACATATCATCGAAAAATAGCACTCGGCGGGGTAAGGGTTCTTTCAAAAAATCGCGAATATTGTCCAACATGACGGGTCTCCTTGTGAGGTTGTTTTGACTTGTTAACTTGAGTATATCTCGATCGACTAAGCACTGGCCAATAACTAATGCAATACGCGAGTAGTCATCACCACGAATAAAGGTACAAAGTTTGGATAATTCTAACATTTTGTAAGTTCAGCACTGATTGACACAGTTCTGTGTTGCAATTACTCTGCGAAAATAACACACTTACCGGCTACATTATTGCAACGCTCAAGTTGCTCAGAGACCCTATAAAATGCAAATCGAAATCGCCGTAGCCCTAGTATTAGTCGGCTTCTTGCTGCTTATTTGGAGCGCCGACGTACTGGTCGACAACGCTTCAGCGCTGGCTGGACATATGGGAATATCTACTTTTATGGTGGGCATCGTTATTGTCGGCTTTGGCACCTCGGCGCCAGAATTATTCGTATCGGCTGTGGCATCGCTAGAGGGTAGAGGTAATCTTGCACTCGGCAATGCATTGGGTTCGAACATCACCAATATAGGGATGGTTTTGGGTGGCGCAGCTCTGGTTCGCACCTTACCGGTTAGTCGCTCTACAGCAGTCATCGATCTTCCCATTGTTCTGTTTGTCGGAGTGCTGGCAATTGTTTTGGTGATGGATGGATGGTTGTCATTTCTCGACGGCATTATCTTACTTTCAGTGTTAGCCGCCTATTTAATATGGTCAGCTAAATCCGAGAAAATACTGGAAGTAGAATCATCTAGCTCTGATCTAGACGATGATGAGCCGAGTAATTCGACCACCGTTTACGCAACATGGACGGTATTTAGTATTGTTCTGCTTATGGTGGCCTCGCAAATGTTAGTCAGTGGCGCGGTGACCATTGCTGAATATTTTGGTGTAGGAGAGTTGATTATTGGCCTTACGATTGTCGCTATTGGCACTAGTTTGCCCGAGCTGGCGGCGGCCATTGCCGCTGCGCGCAAAGGCGTACACGATATGATTATCGGCAATATTATCGGTTCAAATATATTCAATACTCTAGGCGTACTTGGTCTTACCGGACTGTTACGGTCCACCGAAATTGACACCAGCGCACTATGGCGCGATTTCCCGGTAATGTTTGCTTTCACCGCATTGATGCTTATCTTCGCTTTAACCAAAGGCCGCTTTGGCCGTCGTGAAGGTGCTATCTTTTTACTCGGTTATCTAGCCTACCTTGGCTATTTAATCTTCACATCAGTTTGATCTTTTATCGCTACGGCGATACCCTTCGAGCATGAAAAAAACCGCATTCCTTGACTCGGCCTATAAGGTATTGAGTATTGAAGCTGACGCCATTACGCATCAGCTTGACCAACTTGACAGCTCCTTTGAAGAGGCATGCCAACGCATTCTCGATTGTGAGGGTCGAGTAATTGTCACCGGCATGGGCAAGTCAGGTCACATCGCGAACAAGATTGCCGCCACCCTAGCCAGCACTGGCACCCCAGCCTTCTTTGTGCACCCTGGCGAAGCGAGTCACGGCGACCTTGGCATGATCACACCGAATGACTTAGTCTTGGCAATCTCAAATTCTGGCGAAACATCTGAAGTGTTGTCGATATTACCGATCATCAAACGCATGGGAGTGGGCCTGATTGGCTTGGCCAGCGTGCCCAACTCGACTCTAGCTAAGCTATCAGATGTGTACATTAACATTCCCATCAAACAAGAAGCTTGCCCAATGAACTTGGCACCAACTGCGAGCACCACCGCCACCTTAGCGATGGGTGATGCACTGGCAATCGCAGTATTAAATGCACGAGATTTTGACGAGAACGATTTTGCTCGCTCTCATCCCGGCGGTTCCCTCGGCCGACGGCTATTGTTGTATGTAGAAGATATAATGCATAAAGGCGAGGAAATACCATTAGTGCGCGAAACGGCTCTGCTGTCGGACGCACTGGTAGAAATGTCGAGTAAAGGCTTGGGGATGACCGCAATTGTTGATGCCAACAATCGACTACTCGGCGTCTATACCGACGGCGATTTGCGTCGCACTTTGTCAGAAAGAATCAGCATCGACACACCAATCTCAGAGGTCATGACGGCCAACCCAGTAACCGCTAGAACAGATATCTTAGCCGCTGAACTGATTAGTTTAATGAAGCAAAAAAGCATCAGTGGCGTAATGATTACCGACGAATCAGGCGTTGTCGGCGCAGTCAACATGCAAGATCTATTAAGAGCCGGTGTTTTATGATCACACTCCCACCACTTCCATACAAAGTTTCTGATGAGGTCATGGCTAAGGCCGCTAAAGTCAAGCTGGCGTTATTTGATGTAGACGGTGTGCTAACTGATGGCACGCTACACTACAGTGCTGACGGCGAACAAATGAAGGTTTTTCATGCGCTCGATGGGCACGGCTTAAAAATGCTAAAATTGGCCGGTATCGATGTTGGCGTTATCTCAGCGCGAAAATCCATGGCGCTGCAAACTCGCTTAAACGACCTAGGCATTAAGCATTGTTATCTCGGCGTAAGCGACAAGCGAGCGGTGTTCGATCAATTACTTGAGCAGCTAGACTTAAGCGGTGATGATTGCTGTTTTGTCGGTGATGATGTTATTGATTTGCCGGTGATGACCCAATGTGGACTAAAATTTTCAGTCGACAATGGTCACTTTATTGTTCGTGATATAGCGGACTGGGTTTCTCCATTAACAGGTGGACAGGGAGCCGTGCGATCGATCTGTGATGTATTACTCTATAGCCAAGGCAGTTACCCGCTGGGTATAACTGGCGTACAATAACCTCCCGACTAATTAATGCGGCGTTAGAAAGCGACTGATTTAACATAGAAGATACGGCAACATTACTTGAAACAACTCGAAACACTCTTGTACATATCAATTCTCGGCTTAGTTGGTTTAGGCGGAATTTACCTGCAAACGTCATTGGTTGAAGATGAGCCCGAGTTACAAAATTTTCAGAACCGTCATGATCCCGATTACTACATCGAAAACTTTGTCGCCACTGGCCTAGATAAGAATGGCCAAAGACGCTTTGTAATCAAAGCTAATCGCATGGCCCACTTTCCTGACGATGATACCGCACTGTTCGATAACCCGCATATTGTTCAATATGAGGAGGGCCTTGCGCCACGCCATACTTACGCCGATTCAGGTTGGATGAATTCGAGCGGTGATGAAGTGCTAATGACGGGTAACGTCAAAGTTGTGGTCGAAGCCGACTCGCGCGGCCCTGGTGCTACGATAAAATCTAAGCGCATGCGCGTTTTACTCGATAAGACGGCAAACAAAGATCTGTTTTAGCCTTGCTTGTTCATCTGCCAGTCAGCTTGTATGGTATATTTTGCAGCCTCAATCAATAGCAAAAACGAATACGTTGATTGCCGATCCTAGCCGCGCATCATAAGCTTAGTCGCGACTTATCTTATTTGCGTCTCATAATCGGGCTACAAGCATTTAGCGTGGTCTTATACGTGGCAATAAACCGGCAACTTACAAGGGCAGAAAAATGACAACATCCTTAACTACTAGCCGCAGCTTAATTATCGCTTTAATTGTCGGCCTAACATACAGCGCGCAGTCTATAGCGCTAAGTAGCGACCGAGATCAACCGGCCCAAATCGAAGCTGATGATACTGAAATTAATTTCAAGACTGGCGTCAGAACGCTTACCGATAATGTGCTGGTGGTTCAAGGAACACTGCGAGTCAAAGCTGACAAGCTGGTCGCCACGTACAACAAGCAAGGCGAGCTAGTCAAAGCGGTTGCCGACGGCTCCTTAGCGCGCTTCAAACAACGCCCCGATGAGCAGCCGGATGACGTTGAAGGTTGGGCTAAGCAAATACTAGTTGATTATCCGACAAACACCATTACGCTGATTGGTAAAGCCGCTTTAAAACAAGGAGCGACAACCGCCACTGGCAATAAAATCATCTACAACATGGCTACTGACAAATTACGTATTATGGGTGGCTCTAACGTTAATACCGCCGGAAAAGTGGGTGCGGCAGCACCAAAACGCAAGATCGAAGACCCGTTTAAAGACGACGTGAAAGATCCTGCGACGACATCGTTGCCGTCTTCCGCCAACGACACAGCCTTAAGCGAACAAGCCGCAGAACCAACCGCTGTGCCGGCAAAGTCGGGTCGCTCACGCTTGATTTTGGCACCTAAGAAGAAGCCATAAGCTAATCACTAAATAATCTGAGTCCTTAGAGCAATTGCGTTTGAAAACGAAAAGCTAAGATCTCAATCTAAAACGTCGAACGCTTTACTAGATTAAAAGCGCCGGATAAAAGCTAAGCATTAAAGACTTGGGACAAGTATGAGCATTCTCGAAACACGCGACCTTTGTAAAAGCTATAAGGGTCTGCAAGTAGTCAAAAAAATTAATATATCGGTAGAAAGTGGTCAAGTGGTTGGGCTTTTAGGACCGAACGGCGCAGGCAAGACTACTAGCTTTTATATGGTGGTTGGCTTAGTACGCAGCAATAGTGGCCAGATTTTATTAAACGGCCAAGATATTAGCCATTTACCAATGCACTCTAGGGCTAAACTCGGTATCGGCTACCTTCCACAGGAACCCTCAATTTTCAGAAAATTAACGGTCGCTGAAAACATAATGGCGGTGTTGGAGACAGATAAAACCATGTCTCCACAACAGCGTAGCCGGCGCGTTGAACAACTTCTAGAAGAGTTCAATATTGGCCACAAACGCCACACGCTAGGAATCTCATTGTCTGGCGGCGAGCGTCGACGAGCCGAGATTGCTCGAGCCATCGCACTAAAACCATACTTTATTTTACTTGATGAGCCATTTGCAGGCATCGATCCAATTTCAGTTGGTGATATCCAGCAAATTATCGACTACCTTCGAAATTCAGGTATCGGCATCATCATTACTGATCATAATGTTCGAGAAACATTAGACATCTGTGATCATTCTTACATTTTGACCGAGGGCAGCGTGCTTACCGAGGGTACTGCTAAACAAATATTGAGCCATCAAGGTGTTCGTGACGTTTATCTGGGTTCCAAGTTTAAGATTTAGATTTTGTCATTATTGTTGGCAATAGCCAAAATATCGGTATAAACTAAATTTACGTATTTGGTTGACCTTATATGCTCTGAAACAAAGTTTTAATAACTAAAGTCACTGGCATGTAAGAATTCAAATTACACGTAGTTGAACCACGGCAGTAAATGAAACAGACCTTAAATTTAAAGCTTTCACAGCAACTTACGCTCACTCCGCAGCTCAAGCAGTCGCTTAAACTGCTACAACTACCATCTCTAGATCTAGAGCTCGAAATTCAACAAACACTGGATTCAAATCCTTTATTAGAGCGCGTTGATAACGACGCCACGTCTGCCGATCAAATCCAAACCATTGAGCACGCAAAGGACAACGGCGTTCCACAAGCCGTTGGCGAATCGGCTGACCCTGGCTTTGAGATCGAACAAACTGACCATTTAGCCGCTGAGCAAGATTTATCAGTCAACTGGCAGGAGTCATTTGAATCACACAGAGTCAACACCACTTCATCCACCTCACAGCGAGGTGGTGATACAGAATTCACTCAATTTGCAGTCAAACAAGAAACCTTATTTGAACACTTAGATTGGCAGATTCGAATGACCAGCCTAAGTCAGCAAGATAAATTAATTGCACAAACCCTACTCCATAGCCTCGATCATGATGGCTATCTTGTCGCCGACTTAAGCGATGTTGTGGATATGTTGGCGCCAGCACTTGAAGTAGAAGAAGACGAAGTTGCAGCGATGCTAAGCCTAGTCAAGAGCTTAGAGCCGATCGGTGTTGGGGCAAGAGACTTAAGCGAGCGCTTGAGTATGTTTTTAGCCATTGCACCTACACAATCACTCGGCCTAGAGGCTGCAAAACTGATTGTCGAAAAACACCTAGACCTTGTCGCTGCGCATAACCTGACTAAGCTGAAGAAAGAGTTGAATATCAGTGATCAAGGCTTGTCTAATGCCTTAAGTCTGATAACTAAACTCAATCCAAGAATAAGTGCACAATTTCAAAGTGATGCTGAAAACCATGTTATCCCTGATGTTTTAGTGAAAAAAATCGGCGGTGTCTGGGTGGCTCAACTGAATGCTGAAAACCAGGCCAAACTAAGAGTGAATTCTACCTACTCAGATTTGTTAAAATCGGGTAATAGCAACAACAAGCCACTAGACAAAGAAGGTAGCGACTACATACAACATAACTTGCTCGAAGCAAAAATGTTCATCAAGGGCTTGATGAGTCGCTATGACACCTTATTATTAGTAACAGAGGCCATTGTAGAGCGCCAGCAGGGTTTCTTCGAGGATGGCGAGCAGGCCATGCAACCGATGGTTCTACAAGACATCGCCGAAGTCCTCGAAATGCACGAGTCAACTATTTCACGCGCCACATCCGGCAAATATTTGCTTTGCCCCCGTGGCGTATTTGAACTTAAATTTTTCTTTTCAAGCGCACTCAGTACCACTGATGGCGCTGCTTCTAGCTCAACCGCAATTCGCTCGTTAATTAAAGAGATGGTTGCTGCTGAAAATAAAGCTAAACCATTAAGCGACAGCAAAATCGCTAAGGAGTTAGAGCATCAAGGGCATATCGTTGCCAGACGCACCGTGGCTAAATACCGTGAAAGCATGCACATTGCACCCTCGAGTCAGCGTAAATCACTAGTCTAATACGTGATCTACCGCAAGTGGGCAGGTGTGAATTACAGCCTGCATCTTTCGCCCTGTTGAACGCGCACGGCGCCCAATACGATATGTATAGCAATCGGCGGGCTAAATACAACCCGCTACAATCTCAATAGGAGAATCATATGCAGTTAACTATCTCAGGTCATCAAATCGATTTAACCGATTCAATCAAGCATTATGTTAGCGAAAAAATGGAACGTATCGAGCGGCACTTTGATCATTTGAACAGTATCGACGTAGTGTTACACGTAGAAAAACTACAGCATAAAGCTGAGGCAACCGTCAACGCCAAAGGCATTACCCTGCATGCTCACGCAGATTCAGGCAACATGTATGCCACAATTGATGACTTAGCTGATAAACTTGACTCTCAAGTGCGTAAGCACAAAGAAAAAATTACCAATCATCACCGTGACGGTGGCGCTTTAAAAGATCAGGAATTCGACCCAGTAGGCTAAGGCCTTACGCTGCCAGAGGTTGCTGGCGTTGACTGCAAGGCAAGTGAATTTTTATACTTACTTGCGCGACAATCCAAGTAACCAGCTGACAACAATCCATCGTAGTCACAAACACTTTATTCTATTAGATATTGTTTGCGGCTTCGATGGATTTTTACAACTAACCACCTCAGCATGACTCCGCTAAAGAGGGCCTTGCCTAATATTTTCAAGATCATCGTAGAAATTGAAACTATTATCGGACCACTCCTTCGCCACTGTTATGCCGAAATTTCAACTACCCATTAACATCAAATGACAAGCTCCCCTTCTGTGCCGCAGAGCGTTCTTCTAAAGACCTTAGACGCCAAGCTAATTCATGTGAACGCTGACATTAGTAGTGCCAAAAAGCTACTCGAAGAAATGGCGCGCCTATTAACCACCGGCTTAGACGATGACGCTCGCGAGAAAGATATTTACCATCAATTATTAGAGCGCGAAAAATTGGGTAATACCGGCATTGGTAATGGTGTTGCTCTTCCACATTCGCGCTGCGATCAAGCCGCAACAGCGGTTGTGGCTGTCATTTCCCTCAAGAATCCGATTGACTTCGACAGTGTCGACAAGCAAGAAGTAAATTTAGCCTTTGGCTTATTAGTTCCTAAAGAAGCATCACAAGAGCATTTAAACTTGCTTGCTGATATCGCTAGGTTAATGTCTGATCCGCATAAAAAAGATAAATTATCGATGGCCAAAACGTCATTGGAAATCATAGAGCTGGTCAGCTCTTGGTCTAGTTAAAGACTAAGCTATGACTAAGATCGCACCCAAATTCTTCATCATTAGCGGAACTTCAGGCTCTGGAAAAACAATCGCATTACAGGCTTTAGAGGATCTTGGCTTTTACTGCATAGATAACCTGCCAGCATCTCTAGTGCCGGAGATGGCTGCACGCGTATTAGGCAACAATACAACACACCATAATTGCGCAATCAGTATCGATTCACGTAACCAAGATTTCATCGGCGACCTTAAAGAAAGCTTCGACAGCTTGAAATCATTCAACATAGAGACACGCGTAATTTTTGTTGACGCCGATGACAACACTCTACTCAAGCGATATAGCGAGACGCGACGCAAACACCCGCTATCAGACGAGAATACTTCTTTGATTGAAGCGATTCACAAAGAACGCCAACTGCTTGAACACCTGTCAATCATTGCCGATCGAAAAATTGACACATCAAAGATTACCCCTCATGAGTTGCGTACTATTATTCGCGACGACAGTGAACACGGCAGCGAACACTCTTTGACGCTATTGTTTCAGTCATTTGGCTTCAAATACGGAAACCCAAGCGACGTCGATTTTATGTTCGACGTGCGCTGCTTGCCAAATCCACACTGGCACGCAGAGCTCAAAGCTCTTACTGGTCTAGACCAAGCAGTACAAGAATACTTAAGCCAGCAACCTGCCTGTACAGAAATGTATCAACAAATTCGTACTTTTATTGAGTACTGGCTACCGCACTTTATTAACGATAATCGCAACTACATAACCGTCGGCATTGGCTGTACTGGTGGTCAGCATAGGTCTGTTTATCTTACTAATTTGCTGCAAAAACACTTTTCAAGTCACAGTAATATACAAACGCTTGTTCGTCACCGCGAATTAAGCCTCTAACTTACGCTAGTCAACCTTAAATCATATGCTTGAACAACAAATAGAAATCGTCAATAAACTCGGTCTTCATGCGAGAGCATCGGCAAAATTGGTGAGCACCGCCGCGCGCTTCGGTAGCCGAGTAGAAGTAGAATTCGGCTCCCATACCGCTGATGCCAAAAGTATAATGTCAGTTATGATGCTGGCCGCCTCAATGGGTAGCGTCGTTATGATAAGAACCATTGGCGAGGACCAGCAAGCGGCCATGGATGCAGTAACGGCACTAATTAATAACTATTTTGACGAGGAAGAGTAACCAAAAATGCTGAGTTTATTCGGTTCAGGTATCGGGCGCGGCATCGCTATTGGCCAAGCTTATGTGCTTAAAAATAGTGATATTGAGATACCTCATTTCAGCCTCGATCAGGGTCAAGTCACGACCGAAGTGAAACGTTTTCGATCAGCCATTCTGGCGACTGAGGATACCTATAAAGCGTTACTTAAAAACCTCCCCAAAGACGCACCAAAAGAAAGTGCGGCCTTTATTAACGCGCACATGTTGATGCTTCGCGACCCGATGATTATGGACACGTCTATAAAAATCATTCGTACTGAGATGGTTAATGCAGAATATGCCTTACAAACGCAGGCAGATACGCTGATCAAAGTCTTTGAGCAGATGAAAGACGCTTACCTGCGTGCTAAGAAAGCAGACGTTCAACATGTAACAAACCGAGTATTAAGAAACCTATTAAAGATTGTTTCACATAGTCTCGACGAGTTTAATCATGAGGATCTAGGCGGTAAAATAATTGTCGGTCGAGACTTGTCTCCTGCCGAAACAATATTCATAAGAAATCGAAAAGTGGCGTCATTTGTTACGGATCTAGGTAGCCAAATTTCACATACGGCCATTATTGCACGAAGTTTAAAGATGCCCGCAGTAGTCGGGTTGCACGGTAGTACTCGATACATAAAAGACAATGATCTGCTGATTGTTGATGGTATGCGCGGCATTATCATCAT
Organism: Gammaproteobacteria bacterium; assembly: GCA_034110505.1. Lineage (GTDB taxonomy): Bacteria > Pseudomonadota > Gammaproteobacteria > Arenicellales > Arenicellaceae > Arenicella. The sequence continues at coordinate 9,687 of JAWUZB010000094.1, read as the reverse complement.
TAATCCGAATGACCAGATTCTTCGCGAATACAAGGCTCGCCAAAGCTCCATTCGCGCGCGCGAGCGTGAGCTCAATACCCTTACCAACAAAGCCAGTAAAACGGCTGATGGCATACGCATTCAATTACATGGCAATATCGAGACAGCCAAAGATGTTAAAGCGCTGACCAAAGTTAATGCCGCCGGCGTTGGTTTATATCGCACCGAATATTTGTTCATGAATCGAAATCAAGCTCCTGACGAAACTGAGCAATTTCGCGAGTACAAACGTATCGCTATAAGCGTGGCTAAACCGGTAGTTATCCGCACATTAGACATAGGCGGCGACAAGCAACTCGATTTTAACTATCCAAATAAAAAATCAAGCGAGTCACCGCTAGGCCTTCGCGCAGTTCGAATGTGCTTAAATTATATTGATATTTTCAAACCCCAATTACGCGCTATATTGAGAGCATCGGCCTTCGGCAAGGTCTCAATTATGATCCCTATGGTGAGTAATTTTGACGAAATAGATCAAGTTTTAACGATAATTAAACAGACTAAAGCAGAGTTAAAATCAGAAGGCATTTCATTTGATTCTCGGATAAAAGTCGGCGGCATGATCGAAGTGCCGGCAGCGGCAATAATGGCCGACTTATTTGCACAAAAGCTAGACTTTCTATCGATAGGCACTAATGATCTGATTCAATACACGCTGGCAATAGATCGTGTAGACGATGCGGTTAACTATCTCTATGACCCTATGCATCCGGCTGTTTTGCAGTTAATAAAGCAGGTTATCAGAGCCGGAATAAAGGCCGATATTCCGGTATCACTATGTGGTGAAATGGCTGGCAATGTCGGTTATACGCGGTTATTACTCGGCCTTGGTCTGAAAAACTTCAGTATGGATGCGACCTACCTATTAGACGTAAAAGACCGTATATTAAAGGCCGACACTAGCAAACTAAGATATCTAGTCGGTAAAATCGTTAGCAGTGACAACCCCAGTGAAGCGAGAGACTTTTTAGCTAAACTAAATCGGCTATAATACAGCACTGCAGTTCATTTTAGGATAAGGGGGCCAGACCGTGCATCAAACAACACCGCAGATCACCAACATCGTTGAATTACTTAACGCAAATGACAGTGCCGCCGTGGCCGCATTATTTGCCGAGGCTCACCCTGCCGACATAGCCGATGCGCTTGAGCAACTGACTCCGGTCAACCGGCCACTCGCATGGGTTCATGTGCCAATAGAGGTGAAAGGCGAGGTTCTCACTGAGCTAAGCGAGGGTGTATTCAAGAACTTAGCACATGATCTTGATAATAGAGAATTGGTCAACGCCATAAAAGCCCTCGACATTGATGAGCTGGCTGATCTAATACCCGACCTACCCGAAGCTTTATTAGCCGATGTCTTATTTGAGGTTGATACTCAAACACGTGCCAACTTAGGCGAAGTATTGTCGTATCCAGAGGACAGCGCGGGCGGCCTGATGAACCTCGATGCAACCGTTGTGCGCGATAATTTGTCACTCGATGTCGTGTTACATTATCTGCGTCTAAAAACCGAATTGCCAGAACATACCGATACGATATACCTAGTGGATCGCCAAAATCGTCTGACTGGCATTTTGCCAATCGATCGATTAATTACTAGACCGGGGAAAGACTTAGCCCTAACCCACATAATTGACAATCCAGTTTCCTTTCAATGCTTGGATGACGAGGAAGACGTTGCCAAAGCCTTTGCTGACTATGACTTGAGCTCGGCGCCGGTGGTAGACAAGAACAACGCCTTGCTAGGGCGTATTACTATTGACGACGTGGTCGATGTGATTCGTGACCAAGCCGAACATGATTTTATGGCTGCCGCTGGTTTAAAGGAAGACGAGGATATATTCGCGCCGGTAGCAAAAACCTCGCGTAACCGTACCGTTTGGTTAGCGGTAAATCTAGTCACTGCCCTACTTGGCTCATGGGTAATCGGTTTGTTTGAAGGCTCGATTCAACAACTTGTTGCCTTAGCGGTACTAATGCCTATCGTTGCAAGCATGGGTGGCAACGCTGGCACTCAGACTCTCACCGTTGTTATTCGTGGAATGAGCGTAGGTACTATTTCACGTGGAAACATGATGACGGTGCTTAAGAAAGAGACCATGGTTGGGGTATTAAACGGATTGATCTGGGCCATCGTTATAGCCTTTATCGCAACACTTTGGTTTCAAAATATCTTCTTAGGGCTGGTAATCGCCGCGGCTATGATTGCCAACCTAGTGATGGGCGCGATTGCCGGCGTCTGCATACCTATATTTCTAGATAAAATGAAGATAGATCCAGCGCTTGCTGGTGGTGTAGCCTTAACCACTGTGACTGATGTTGTCGGCTATTTTTCGGTACTAGGCTTGGCCACTGTTTTATTGCTGTAGTTATTTTATAAATATAGATCGTGGACTTAGCGCGTTAAGATGGCTGAATCGATAGTTTTTAGACTCCGCTAGCCCCTAGAGACATGCCAGCCATAAGCCTCTCCGACAAGACAATTAGCTAAGGATTGATTGTGAGTATAAAAGACGTGAGCGATAAACCAGTCGTGCCCACTCATAATTGAAAAGTTGCTTGAATTTAATACTAACAAGTAGCGACCATAAGTGCTCCACTGGACACCACAGTTACTCAATAATAATGCAGGTAAGTAATTGAAAACAAATGGGGTTTATAACTTTTTTTGCTCTAGGTTGTAAAAAATTAACGGCACACTGTCGATTCGCTTTAGTCGGTTTGAAAACTCTTTAGATAGGGCTTTGATCGGGATTAATGTAAACTACAAAGAATGCAGCTTCTATACACAATTTCAACTAGTCGAACTTGGACTCGCCATGGCGTGAAAATCGCCTATTCTGGCTCTGGCCTGCTGCTGCTTGCTGTTATTTCCAGCATAACTTGGAGCATTAAAACACAAAGTGAAATCAAGGCATTCAACTACGCTGAACAGCCGATGTCGCCTATTAAAAAAAAGGCTCAGTATTCGTACCGAGTAAATGACATTGTTAGTGCCAATTTATTTGGCGACCCGAGTCCAGCACCAATCGCTAAGGCGACACCTAAAACCACCTTAGACCTAACCTTACAAGGTGTTTTAGCAGCCAGCGATAATGACATGGCTCGGGCAATCATTATGTCTGGCAAACGCAGTTCCAAGCTTTATTCGATAGGCGAGTCAATTCAAGGCGCTGGCGTCTCAATTGACGCAATTAATGCTAACGAAGTACTCCTAAATCGTAATGGCGCAATAGAAAGCCTACCACTGACCACGCTGAAGACGAGTGGCAATAATTCTATCATCAGTTATTCCAGCGACAGTTCTGGCGAGGTTTCAAACTCCTTACGACAGCAAGCATCTTTACGCGCATCTCAAATAAATCGTAATACGACTAAACCACGATCGACGAACAGACAGCCAACTAAGACAGAAAAATCTAAGTTATCAGGCCTAGATCGTGCCTTACAAAAAATGGGCGAAATCTAAACGCAGTCTCTTTTCAATAACTACTTTATAAGCTTTAGACTAACTGCTGATTTTAGTACGCCGCGACCATGCGCTAAAACCACACAGTAATAAAAAAGATACTCCGATAACCCAGCTGCCATATCGCTTAAACGGTGTTTCACCTGTATGAGCCTGGACTTGTCGAGCTAAGGTCGCTACTTCGAACTGCTTGGTTGCCGCTAGCAACGCACCTCGGTGGTCAATAAATAAGGATGGGCCAGAATTAGCGCTTCGAACCATCGGCCTCGAAAGCTCTCGGGCTCTCATTTGAGCCATTTGTCGACGCTGATGCGGTGCTAAGGAGTCACCAAACCAAGCATCTTCACTAATATTTACTAACACGGTAGCATCGCCAACAAACTGACGATATTCGCCAGCAAAAGCATCTTCATAGCAAATAGATAAGCCTATTTTTATTTCGCCACAATTAAGGCTTTGGGGGCCCTGCCACGACGAAAAATCACTCATCGGCAACTGTAAATAGTCGAGCACCCAGCTAAACAGAAAACGCAGCGGTAAATACTCGCCAAATGGAACTAGATGACGCTTTCGATACACCTGCGTTTCCCCTTGGCAACTTAGCACGGCGGCGTTATAACTTTCATCCAGAGACCCTCTTGCCATGCTTGGGCTATCAATAATACCGGTTAACAGCGCTGTATTATTCGGCGTAATATTGTTCCAGAACTCAGCATCGGTTTGCTGCATATAGAGAGGCAAGGCGGTCTCGGGCCATACTAATAAATCAATATTTCGCTGAGCTTGCAGTTGTTGGCTTAAGAGTTGGTACTTTGAGATCAATTGATCTCTCACATCGGCTTGCCACTTGTCATTAATAGGTACATTAGCCTGAACAATACCGACATCAATTGGCGCGCCAATCGGCTCTGACCAATTCGCACGGTTGCCGATAAATGAAAACAGCACCAACAAGGCTATGCTTGCCAATGGAACTACGGCGATTAATTTTTGCTTTGATAATAGAAGGTTCACCGCTATTGCTAGCAGGCTTGAGATCAAAACAACGATTAGGCTGATCAAGTATATGCCGCCAATAGGAGCCCAAGAAAATAACCAACTCGGAGTTTGAGTGTAACCAATATCAAGCCATGGAAAACCGGTTAACACCCAGCTTTTCATCCACTCGAAAATAACCCAAATAAAGCTAATACAAAATAATCTTAAGCGACCAGGAAATAGCATGGCTGTTAGCGCCGACGCGCTGGCAATAAATAGCGCTAGAAGCCCGGCAAAGCCGAGCACTGCGATCACGCCCATCCACATCGGCATCCCGCCATAAGTAGCCAGCGAGACATACACCCAAGAAACGCCAGCCCCATAAAGGCCATAACCAAAAGCAAGCCCAGCTATAAAAGCCATTTTTGGCCTTAGGCTTTGGGTTAAATAAAAATATAAGCCGAGGCTAACAAACGACAAATACCAGAGCTCGAAGGGTGCGAAAGCCAGCACTTGCAACGCACCCAAAGCCATACATGGCAACACCAACGACCAACCCAAAAATTTGAAATTACTCATAAAATAAATCCGCAGAGCCGCGAGTAAACTCTGATCAGCTTAACCGCCAGTTTTTAATTCACGGTAGATTTTTTTCTCGTCGGCGAACCGCTGCATAATTGAAGTTTTTTGCTCTGCTAACTTTAGCAATTCTTGACTAGATTCTTTTACCCGTTCTTGGGCTTCAGCTATGTCATTTAAATTGCGGGTTTTTCTGCCACCCTTATAACTAAGTCCATTTGTCTCTAAGCGCTTAATTTTTGCACTAACTGATTTTATATAAGCTTTGTGTACGGCAATATTACTACTCACCGAACCAATTTGGTTGTCGCGTTGACGGTCGATGTCGGCTTCAGTTTCATACACACTTAAGATACGAATTCTCTCATCTTCTTCAGCGCGAATACGAGCCGCCTCAGCATCTAATTTAGCCTGCTCGCTCGACTCATTCTCAAGTTGTTCTTCGGTTTTCGGCGCATTTTTTTCATCTGCGATAAAGCCCCGATCATTTAAGGTAGTAACCTTAGATTTGCTACATTGAGAAACCGCAATATCACCGTAATGCCAATTACCATCGGCATCTTGACACTTTTTAATAGCGTAGGCGTAAGAAAATGGAAGCGCGCTAAAGACCAATGTTGCACTGAGTATAAAAATAATTCGCTTCATAATATTTCTCACTATTTTAATATCGAAAATGACATTAACGCTGTGACCGCACAGCTCGTACTACTAAATATGCACCTAGAATGATCATTGGTAAGCTTAACAGTTGGCCCATCGTCACCCAGTCAAATAACAAATAGTTGAGGTGTGCATCTGGCACTCTAACAAATTCGATCGGAATTCTAGCAAGCGCATAGCCAATCAGAAAAAGACCTGATAGCAGCCCGAGTGGCCTCGGTTTTCTAGCGACTAGCCAAAGCACCATCATTAATACAATACCCTCTAAAAACGCCTCGTATAGCATTGACGGATGACGGGGTAAGGGACCACCGTTAGTAAACACCATGCCCCAAGGCTGGTCAGTGACTTTACCCCAAAGCTCTTGGTTTATAAAATTACCCATGCGTCCGAAAAACAAGCCTATGGGTGCGACCGGAGCAACAAAATCTCCAACTTGTAGCAAACTCAAACCGATTTTACGGCTAAATAGTGTAATGCCTACGATTACACCCAGTAAACCGCCATGAAATGACATTCCGCCTTGCTGAACATAAAGCACTTCGACTAAATGAGATAAGTAATACTCAGGCTTATAGAACAACACATAACCTAACCTACCACCAACGATGGCACCTATTGCACCATAAAAAATAAGGTCTGAAACCAGATCAGAATTCCACTTAGGGTTACAAAGTTGTGGATATTTTTTTATTCTGTAAACCCAGAGAAAGTACACACTTAAAAAACCAGCGACATACATTAGACCGTACCAATGTATCTCAAGGCCAAATATAGAAACCGCGACGGGATCAAAATTAGGATGTACTAACATTATTTCTCTATTGTTTAACTATGCATATTAGTCGCTGAACATTAGCTGAACAGCTAGCCGTATCATTATAGTGATTCGCCAAACGCTTGTTGATAACGCTCGGCAAAGCTTGCCGATGTAAAGCTATGATTTTGAGTTCCTGACTGTTCAATTTTAATTGCGCCACAAACTGCACCCATTTGACCACAAGTTTTCCAATCTTTTCCCGTGGTCATACCGTGCATAACGCCGGCACGATACGCATCGCCGCAGCCTGTTGGGTCGACCGCGGCGCTAATAGGCGCACTCGCGATCTTAATCATCTCACCAGCATGATAAATTTCAGATCCCTGACCTCCACGTGTAACGATCAATGTTTCAACTTTTTCAGCCAGCTGTTTTAGTGATAACCCGGTCTTATCCAAAAGCATTTGGCTTTCATAGTCATTGACGATGGCATAGTTAGCTTGGTCTAAAAATGTGATTAACTCATCACCACCAAACATTGGCAATCCTTGGCCGGGATCAAAGATAAACGGTATCTCCAACTCGGCAAATTGTTGAGCATGCTCGATCATAGCGTCGCGGCCATCGGGACCAACAATTCCAAGTTCGATGCCTTTAGCGTCGTCAATTTTATTTTGATGGGCAAAGTTCATTGCACCAGGGTGAAAGGCTATGATTTGGTTATTATCTAGATCGGTGGTAATAAATGCTTGTGCGGTGAAACTGTCGTCTACTTTAATAACGTGTTCCGCGCTCAAGCCTTGTTCTTCAAGATAGCGATAATAGGGATCAAAGTCTTCACCTACAGTGGCCATTATGACCGGATCTCCACCTAATAATTTTAAGTTGTAGGCAATGTTACCGGCACAGCCGCCGAGGTGGCGAGTCATTTTCGGGACTAGAAACGCCACATTCAAAATGTGAGTTTGCTCGGGTAGAATGTGGTTCTTAAATTGGTCTTCAAACACCATAATAGTGTCGTAGGCCATAGACCCCGTAATTAGAGTTTTCATATTAGTAGTAAAACCTTACGTTGAAACTTAAATTAAAACTAAGACCTGAGAAAGTACGGCCTTATGAAACTGAGTCAATAACAAACAAGCAGAATGAAGATTGACCTGAAGAAATTAGTCGCGCCGGCTTTGCTAGATTAAGTACAAAGCAAGAATGACTATTAATAAGCCATAATCGACCGATAACGCCATTAGTTTGTTGCCCGTTTAGGAGGCAACTTTGGTGAAGTTGCCTCGCAAATTAACAGGCTTTACTCTTAGCGTGATTTAGCTGGTGTTATGATTCGACATTTTCGATCAATTTGCTCAGTCATCAAGTTGGGCAAGGTAACTTTCTGACGAAAGAAGGCTTTCTAACTCATCAATATCACTGGCCTTGACACGAAACATCCAGCCACGAACATACGGCTGTTGATTTAACAATTCAGGCTCACCATCGAGTTCTTCATTGACAGCTACTACCTCACCGCTGACCGGTGCGTAAATGTCTGATGCGGCCTTAACCGACTCAACCGCGCAACATTCTTCGCCAGCATCAATCGATTGGCCAACTTCGGGAAGTTCTACGAAAACGACATCGCCGAGAGCCTCTTGAGCATAGTCAGAAATACCAACCTCAACTATACCGTCTTCTAATAATCTGGCCCATTCATGTGAGGCCGCGTACTTTAATTCACTAGGTGTTTCGCTCATGGGTATCTCCATACAAAATAGTGGCGAGCCAAATACAGATATATTTAGCCACAAAACGATTAACATTATAAAGCAATCCGAGAGACAACCAAGAAGTGCTTGAGCTCATTTCACAAAAATAGACTACATCAGCGCTTGCATTATAGCTAAGCTTCAACGAAAATGAGAATCATTCTCATTTGTAGTCCTTACTCATTAAATTATTATGAAAAAAGCCTTAATCCTAATCACATTAATTTTTCTAGGCGCTTGCCAACAGCAAGCAAACCAAGAAGTGAATCTATACTCAGCGCGTCAAGAAGCATTAATGAAACCGTTACTCGATGCCTTTACTAATGAGACCGGAATTAAAGTGAACCTAATAAGCAGCAACGCCGATGCTTTACTGTCGCGAATACAAAGCGAGGGAAAGAACAGCCCTGCTGACGTTCTGTTAACCTCTGATGCAGGTCGATTACACCGCGCAAAATCAGCAGGAATCTTTGCCGAAGTAAAATCGGATATCCTCGATAGCGCAATTCCAAGTCAATATCGTGACCCACAGAATCAGTGGTTTGGCTTATCAGTTCGTGCTCGCCCGATTATGTTGACCGATGCGGCAACACAGATGCAAATTACTCGCTATGAGGATCTTGCAGACCCACTGCTTGCCAAGCAAATATGTATTCGTTCGTCGGGCAATATTTACAACCAGTCATTAGTCGCGGCAACCATAGAAGCTAATGGTGACGTTAGCACCGAGACGTGGGCAAAAGGCCTAGTGGCAAATTTTGCTCGAAGCCCACAAGGCGGAGACAGGGACCAGATTAGAGCGGCGGCAGCGGGTCAGTGCTCTGTGGTGGTTGCTAACACATATTATCTGGCTAATATGTTGTCCGATAAAGATAACCCCGATGACGTTAAAGCGGCATCTAAAATTACCGTGATTTGGCCAAATCAAGAGGGTCGTGGAACCCACGTTAATGTCAGTGGTGCGGGCGTTCTCAAAACAGCCCCTAATCAAGACAATGGAATTAAGTTAATCGAGTTCCTTGTCTCCGATACAGCTCAAAAGCTATACGCCGAGGTCAACTTTGAATACCCAGTGAAAACCTCGATAGAGTTGCACCCTATATTAAAATCTTGGGGGCAATTTAAAGCCGACTCATTACCGCTGAGTAAGCTCGGTGAGAATAATTCTGACGCCGTAAAGCTCATGGATAGAGCCGGTTGGAAATAGTCTAAGCTGCCGCTTTCATACGTCTAGACGCATACCGAAATGCTCTTATGACTCGTCATATTAACTGGCACCTTATTAGTGCAAGTATTGCGGCGCTGGTGCTCCTACCGCTATTAACGTTGGTGTGGTTGAGTGCCAGCGCAAATTCGGAGCTTTGGGCTCACTTGGCGAATACGGTGCTGGCTGATTACGTCATTAGCTCTTTGAGCTTAATGCTTGGGGTAGCAATACT
>JAWUZB010000093.1:0-43555 GCA_034110505.1 Gammaproteobacteria bacterium | reverse complement strand
CGATGCTACTGATACACAGATGGATGCAATTGCCGATATCGCAGAACAATACTCGTTTGCCGAAATTCGAGTGACTCATGAACAAAATTTAGTACTGGCAGACATTCGAGAACAAGACCTCTTGGAGGTTTGGAAAGCGCTCGATGCCGAGCGTTTGGCAACCCCAAATATTGGCTCCGTCAATGATATGATTTGCTGCCCAGGCTTAGATTTTTGTTCCTTAGCGAATGCCAGTTCGATCTCAATCGCCAAGCAGATTAACGAAAAATTTGACGACTTCGATGAACTGTACGACATCGGTGAGGTGAAGCTTAAAATGTCCGGCTGTATGAATGCTTGTGGTCACCACCATGTAGGACATATTGGTATCTTAGGCGTCGATAAAAAAGGTGAAGAGTGGTATCAACTTACGATTGGCGGCGATGCCTCTAACAATGCCGCGCTCGGTACGCATCTAGGTAAAGCAATTGCCAAAGACAAGGTTGGTGATGCAATTGGCGACATATTAGGCGTCTATAAGGACTTACGCTGTGATGACGAACGTTTACTGGATACTTTCCGCCGTGTTGGCATCGACCCTTTTAAACAAAGAGTATATGCGGGGGATGCGTAATGTCGACCACTAAAACGGTTGCTAATCGAGCGATTAAATCACGTGCCAAAGGAACTCCTGACAGAATTCAGAAAGACATTATTAGCGCTAAGGCAATCGTTGATAAAAAGATTGTTGATAATACAATCCATCACGTTGCCGACAATGAAGAGTCAAGCATTGTCGATTTACCTCAAGGCGATATTAGTGTGTCGATGAACGTATGGCTTAAACATAAAGAGCAACTAAAGCGTCGCGATGGCTTAGTTGCTGTACAGATCGCGGCGGATGAGTTTCCAGAAGATTTTAGTCAACAGTATTCTGAGATTTCTAGCATCGTTTTACCGATGGTTTCTCACGTTGATGGTCGTTCGTATTCACACGCTTACAAGCTGCGAACTCGGTTTAACTATCAGGGCGAGATTCGTGCAATTGGCGACGTTAAATATGATCAACTAGGTTTTCTTACACGTTCAGGCTGCAATGCATTTGAGCTACCTGAAGGAGAAAATCTCGAAACAGCGCTAAAAGCCTTCACTGAAATGAGTGATGTTTACCAGCCGTCAGCAGATGGTGGCGCTTTGATTTTTTCGCGCCGACGCGCCACTCACTAGCAACCCTGTAGGCTAATTTCATGCATATCACTTTTGTAAAAAAAATTCTTAGCTCTGGCGAGCTTTGTAATAAGTGTCGCGAGGTTAGTGAGCGCCTTGAATCTGAAGGGCTTATCGGTTCGATAAACCATATTGCTATCGCCGATGAGCGTGATGCGCAATCTGAAGGTGCTCGTTTAGCTAAACAGTATGGCGTTGTGCGTGCGCCGTTTTTTTTAGTAGAACACGGCGATCAAACCGTGGCGTTTGATGTCTACTTTAAGTTTAAAAAATTTATGCTGGCGCACGGCATCGGTGCCGCTAGCAACTCTTCACTATAGTGGGAATATACCAATGACTTGGGCTCTTTTACTTAAAATCAGTATAGTTCTATTTATCTTTGCACTGCCGGTCTACTTGGTTTATTTGTTAATTCAATCTAACAAAGATAATTAGTAATTGGTGGCCGAAATAACTCGGCACTAAGTTAACTGATTGAAAAGCCTACTGCATTGTCTTATCAACAGCCAAACCTGCTGGAGCCTGACAGGTTGGCATGATCTCCAGTTTATTAACATTCACGTGCTCGGGTAAGCTCGCTATCCATTCAACACTGTTAGCGATGTCATCAGGCGTTAACGCATCACAATTGGCGTACACCGCGTCCGCGGCATTGTCATCTCCTCGAAAACGCACATTCGAAAATTCAGTATTGCTTATCAAGCCTGGTACCACGTTTGTGACTCTCACCCGCGTACCTAAAAGGTCAGCTCGTAAGTTCATGGTGAAATGATCAACAAACGCTTTGCTGGCACCGTAAACATTGCCACCTTTATAGGCATAATTGCCCGCTGTCGAACCCAAGTTTATGATATGACCTTTATTGCGCTCAACCATAGCCGGGAGTATTTGGCGAGTAAGAAATGCTAGGGCCATGCAATTCGTTTGGATCATTGTGTACCAATCATTCCAATCGCTTTTATCGGCCGTGGATAAACCTAGCGCAAGACCGGCATTATTCAGCAGTAGGTCAATATCTTTAAATTGATCTGGACGCGCTGCAAGCGTAGAGGCTAATAATTCGAAGTTGTTTATATCACAAGCGATCACGTGACAGTCTGTGGGTAAACTTTTAGCTAATTCGAGCAACTTAGATTCGCGACGAGCAACTAAAATTAGTTGATAGCCAGCATGACTTAGTCGTGTTGCCGTAGCACGACCTAGGCCAGCCGAGGCCCCCGTAATTAAAGCGGTTTTGAGATCCATAATGAGGCTAACTAATATAGGTTTGTTGGCCTCAAACTATAAGCCAAGCAATCGGCTAAAACCAGACTGTTTATACGCTAGAGACAGATCAAAGACACCGAGCCGTTTTTGAGTTTTACTGGAAAACACAGGTCTTCGCTTGGCGCGCACATGGCTGATTCATTGGTCGAATCTGGTGCGGAAAATGTTGCGCCCAATGGAATTATTTTCGGCAATGTTCCCTAAATGTCTAATGAGTTTCCAAATGAAGCATTAGTGACAATATAAAGCGCTCCTTCTGCATCTTGACCGAATCCAGTATCGTTACCAGACTGCGAGCTTAATACGAGTGAGGAAACGAGCAATCCTAATTTTCGAAATTAACTCAAAAGTTTCGTGACACTAATTGCGAATAGAGACGGGTCATCTCTGAATAACATAACCGATATTTGGGGGTGCCGAGTTTTTGTTTGAGTCTAGTTAGTCACAAGGTATTAAGAGACCTCAGCATAACTCGATGCACCAATCAAAATGACTGAAGTGCCCCGATTTTTCGTTTAGAAGCTAGTCAATAGCCAGCTATTACCGTGGTTTCTCGCCTCAATTGGAGACATTTCATCCTGTTTTTATTTCGCACCTAACTTATGCTGAGGTCTCATTAAGTAATTGTTTCACTTAAACCGAGTGATGGCCCCCGCAAAAAAAATGTTTTCTATAACCCAACTAGATCATAATCTATAAAAAACCTCGTTTATTCTAAAAAATTAACAAAATCTGCCAAACACCGCATAATCACGGTGTTGGGCAGAGAAAAAACTAGCTATCCAGAGCTTTACTGACAATTTCTGTCACGTCTCTGGCCAGGTTTTCGATTTTACTAATACGTTCAATTTGGCCTTTCATTGCTGATTTATTCGGTTCTGAGTAGTTCTTCCAGTTATTAAAAACACTGACCAATCGAGACGCTATTTGAGGGTTAATTGCATTTAGCTCTATTATTCGATCAGCCAAAAACTCGTACCCTTTGCCATCTTCTCGGTGAAAGCCAACTAAATTACCCGTGAACGCACCGATTAAAGAGCGTACTTTATTCGGGTTATTCATTGAAAATGCAGAATGACCTAATAGGTCTTTGACATCATTCAGTGTCTCAGGTTTTGGTGTCATGGCTTGAAATGCAAACCACTTATCGAGCACTAAAGTATCGTGCTGCCAATGTCGATAAAAATCATTTATCAACACAGCGCGTTCAGGATAACTCGACATTATTAATGCGCTAAACGCGGCTAAGCGGTCGGTCATATTGCTAGCAATATGGTATTGATGACTTGCCAGTGCGTGATACGCCGCCTGCTCTGTGGCGACTAAATAACTCAATGCTCGATTCTTTAAAGCTCGCTCTGCGACCGCTTCGGCATCCAACGAAAACCCCGATCGTTGGTTGTTATTCGCGTACAAGGCATGAAACTGAGACTCTAGATCACGCGCTAAACGACTAACACATTCATCTCTTACACTTGAAATTCGCTGCGGGTTAATCGGCGAACATTGCTCAGCTATATAAGCGGCTGATGGTAACGTAAGCATTTCGGCATAGACTGCCTTATCTGCTGGATTTGAACTTATCAAGCCCTGCATGGCTTGCAATAGATTTTGATACGCAGGCTCACTGATTTGACCTGATTCTATAGCTGGAAGAATCATGTTCAAAGACAAACGCTGCATCGCTTCCCAACGCGAAAACCCATTGTCGTCAAACTCTATTAAAGCGGCAAGTTCTTGACCCGAAAGCTCAGCATCTAACTTAATCGGGGCTGAAAAATCACGCAATAAAGATACTAGCGGTTTCGCATCGAGTCGGGTAAATTCAAAACTCTGTGATCGTTGATCAAGCACTAACGTTTTCTCTTGTAACTTCTCTCCATTTTGAGTAAATAGCGCCATGGCTATTGGTATTACAAATGGTTGTTTGCCTTTTTGGCCTGGTGTTGGCGGACACGATTGTGAGAAATCTAGAAAAAGTGTATCGCCTTCATAGCGTTGTGTTAAAGCTACTTCCGGGGTACCAGATTGTGTATACCAGCGCCTAAACTGTTGTAAGTCGATATCATTTGCTTGCTCAATCGATGTCACGAAATCTTCAGTGGTTACCGCTTGTCCATCGAAGCGTTGAAAATAAAGGTCGGTGCCTTTACGAAAGCCTTGAGCACCAACTAAGCGGTGCATCATACGAATAACTTCAGCACCTTTCTGGTAAATAGTACTGGTATAGAAATTATTAATTTCTTGATACGAATCAGGGCGAACAGAATGCGCCATTGGACCGGCGTCTTCTTTAAATTGATACGCCCGAAGCATCTGTACGTCACGAATTCTCTTAACCGAACGTGACCCCATATCGGCGCTGAACTCTTGATCTCTAAAGACCGTAAAGCCTTCTTTTAAGCGAAGCTGAAACCAGTCGCGCCAGGTTACGCGGTTACCAGACCAGTTATGAATATATTCATGTCCGATTACGCTTTCTATACCCTCATAATCTGAATCGGTAGCCGACTGTTGATTGGCGAGCACAAACTTAGAGTTGAAGACATTTAGGCCTTTATTTTCCATCGCTCCCATATTGAAGTCGTCAACCGCTACAATATTATAGATATCAAGGTCGTACTCTAAGCCGTACACTTCTTGGTCCCATTGCATCGAGTTTTTGAGTGAATCCATAGCGTGCTGACATTTTTCAATATTGTGCGCTTGGGTATAAATATTTAGCTCTACTCGCTTACCACTAATAGTTTGATATTGATCAGTTATATGCTTTAAATCGCCGGCAACTAAGGCAAATAGGTAGCTCGATTTTGGGTGTGGATCGTGCCATTTTGCCCAATGGGTTCCGTCATTATTATCGCCCTTAGCACCAGGGTTACCGTTTGATAGAAGCACCGGGCAATCGGTTTTATCGGCTGTAATCGTAACGTCGTAAACACTAAGAACATCTGGGCGGTCTGGAAAGTAGGTTATTCGTCGAAAACCCTCAGCCTCGCATTGCGTACAAAAGTTGCCGCTCGACTGGAATAAACCAGATAGCTCGGTGTTTAAATGTGGCTTTAAAGTAGTTTGAATTTCTAGACTAAACGCGTCGGGCACATCGGCGATGGTTAAGGTCTCGTTGGTTAACACATACTGGCTTTCATCGAGCACTGTTCCATCAATCTTTAAGGTCACAAGGGTAAGCTTCTCTCCGTCTAATACTAGCGGTTCTTGGCCCTTAGTTCGGCGCTCTAAGCTTAGCGTCGCAATGATCGTTGTGAGCTCTTTTCCAAGCGTTGCGTTAAGCGAGATTGTCGGCACTAAAAACTCTGGAGCCTGGTAATCTTTTAAATAAACCGTGGTCGGGCTCATCGATGGTGCGAGATCAGTTTCTAACATTTTTTTGACAAAGTTTTAATAGAAAATAGTAGTGAATCGCAACTCGGCTATAAGGCGCGGAGGTTGCAAGCAAAGGTGTTTTTTTAGCGAGATAACGACTCGCCAAATCCTGACCACACAGGATTGAGCTCTTTGGATAAATCAACTGCACCGCCAAGCCGAGCCCAAGGCTGGTCTGTTGAATGAAAATCTGAGCCCACCGAAGCATACAAACCAAACTGTGTTGCTAAGTCAGCGAGCATCGCCGATTGTTGTTTATCGGTGGTCGAGGTAGACACCTCCATACCTTGAATTCCAGCCTGCAGCATATCGCTAAGTAGCCGAGATAGTTTTGTGCGAGTAAATTTGTAGCGATTAGGATGGGCTAGTACACCAATGCCTCCGGCGGCTGTAATCCATGAGCCTATTTGCTCAACGTCGGGCCACAACATAGGAATGTAACCAGGTTTACCTCGAACTAGATAACGCTTGAAGGCTTGTTTCTTATCTTTAGCATAACCTTGATCCACTAATGCTTGGGCAAAATGCGGTCGGGTCGGTACACCGCGGTCGCGAATAAGTTCGGTTACCGCCTCGCGAAGAAAAATGTCGTGCTGTTCAAAATCTTCAAACATCGCTTCAGCTCGGTCTACTCGACGCTGCTTGTTTTGTACCACACCCGCTTTCAGCACCGAGTTATTGGGGTCTACATTTAGGCCGACAATATGAATCAGCTGCTTATCCCAAGTACAAGAGAGTTCTATTCCATTAATCAGGTTTAAGCCTACTTCGTTTGCAGCAAGCCTCGCCTCGGGCAACCCATCAAGAGTGTCATGATCGGTCAATGCCAAGTCGGTTATACCGGCCTTATGTGCTAGAGCTACTAAATCTCTGGGGCTTAAAGTGCCATCAGAAAAATGCGAGTGACAATGTAAATCAACCTTCATCAATTAAAACCTCCTTATAGTCGGCAAGTGCGTATTCTGCTTTTTTTTGTTGGCCATAATATTCATCACTTTGATCTAAAAAACTGTCTAATGGAAAACGATAAATAGGCTGATATTCAGCGCCACTGGTGGTTAAAACACTTTCGAATAAAACCACCTCATCGATAAAGAGTTCAAATGAAACATTCATCGGAATACCTCCGGCATACGCGTTTCGACTGTGCCGATAGCGTCCTAATGTGACATGCGGTATAAACTTACGCTTATCAATCAACATATGTGTCGACTTAATTGCACTTATCACTTGACGCTGTAAAGAATTAATATTGTCCGACTTATCAATCATTGCCGCGAGCAGTTTTGGACGATTTTCTGGAAACGGACTAACATGACTTAATATCGCTTGAAAGCCTGTTTGGCGAATATGATAGTCGAGCTGTTCGGCAAGAGTTTCTAGATCTGCTTCGTGTTGTTCACCCAAAAATGCTAACGTTATATGGTAATTTTCTTGGTCAACCCACCGCACTGCGCCGCTTTTATCTTGGTACGACATTTTGGCCGCAACATCGCCTAGTTGATTGGCTGTTTCATGTGGGATAGGTAAAGCTACAAAACTTCTTATTGTCATTGTATTTATCGCCAAGATAATTCTTACTAAAGAATAGCATTGCCGCCGTGAATTCGCTGACTCTTTTGTAATAACATCAATGAGCATTATTGACCGTATTCCGTCGGCACGTTCAGAGATAGACCAAGCTGTGGTTTGCGAAATTTACCGCTTAAAGAAATTTATCGGCTAGAATAACCATTAGTGATGATATGAAAATTACAAGATCAGACAAACAGCGATTGCTACAAGCCGTTGCGGAGCTCAAACAAGAGCACCGTAATCTCGATATTACTATTCAAGAAATGGCTGAAAAAGTTCAGCAGAATCAACTTGAACTCGGGCGACTGAAACGCCAGAAGCTGAAATTGAAAGATGCTATTGCTAAGCTTGAAAGCGATCTAATTCCAGACCTACATGGCTGATGTTTTAAGTATTTTTTTTAAGTAACTCTTTATCGCGCCAAATAGCCTTGTAACTGAGATTCCAGCAAACAATCATCAACACTCTGAACCGATCTAACTTTAAGGAGCCGTTACTATGCGCCAAAACTTACTTTCAATTGCCCTCTCTGCCTCTCTACTTATTACTTCGACATCAGCACTGGCTGAAGACAATTTAACTGCGTCTATCAATAACGATTACCAAACTTACCTTGGCCCCTTGTTTAAGCACTTCCATGCCAATCCAGAACTCAGTACAGTTGAGAATAAAACCGCCGCGAGAATGGCTAAAGAATTAAAAGCGGCCGGCTTTAACGTCACCACTGGTATCGGAGGCACCGGTGTGGTCGCTATGTTGAAAAATGGCGAGGGACCACTTGTAAGCATGCGAGCTGATATGGATGGATTGCCAGTGGAAGAGAAATCAGGCTTAGAATACGCCTCTAAAGCGACTCAAATTGACCCAATTACCGGCAATGAAGTGCCGGTAATGCATGCTTGTGGCCACGATGTTCATATCACCAGCTTAGTCGGCACCGCGCGACGAATGCAGGCGATGAAAGATCAGTGGTCTGGCACACTAATGCTGATTGTTCAGCCTGCTGAAGAACGAGTTCTTGGCGCTAAGGCAATGATGGAAGATAACCTTTACCAGCGTTTTGGCACACCCGATTATGGCTTAGCGTTTCATGTAACAAGCGGTATAGAATCGGGTAAAATCGGCGTCACTGATGGTAGCCCCTATGCTGGTGCTGACACTGTCGATATAATTATTCATGGCGTTGGCGCGCATGGCGCAAGCCCGCATGCAGGCAAGGACCCGATTGTTCTGGGCGCCCAAATAATTATGGCCTTACAAACATTGGTATCTCGAGAACTTCCACCACGAGACCCTGGCGTGGTCACTGTTGGTTCGTTTCATTCAGGCACCAAACACAACATCATTTCTGACAAAGCAGTATTACAACTGACCGTTCGTAACACCAGTTTAGAAACACGTAAAACACTATTGGACGGTATCAAACGTATTGCTGAAAACATGGGTCGTGTCGCTGGCTTACCCGAAGATAAATTACCCGAGGTTATCGTCTTAGAGGAAAGTGTTCCGCCGACCATCAATGATGCGAAATTGGCACAGCGTTTGCGCGCTGTTTGGGCTGAGAAGATGGGCAAAGACATTCTCAGTGAGAAACCAAATAAGGGAATGGGCGCAGAAGATTATCCCTTTTTCACCACTGAGCCTTATATTCCAAGTGTTTACTTCGCCATTGGTGGAACACCCGAAGCCGACTTTAAAGTCGCCGAGAATGGAGGAACACCAGTGCCTAGTCACCATAGCCCATTATTTAAGATTACGCCTGAACCGGCTGTTACTAGCGGAGTAGAGGCTACGGTCTTAGCGCTGATGGACTTGATGGCAAAATAAGCGTTTCTGGTTTATCAATATGAAATTCTCGTCCGCCGACCAACGATTGCTCGAGCAGATCATGGTGCAGCGTCGCGATGTGCGTGGCAATCATTTTATTGATCGTGAAATATCAGATAATGATATTGAGAAAATACTGCATGCCGGCTCTCTGGCTCCCTCGGTTGGCTTTTCGCAACCTTGGGAGTTTGTGGTTATTCGGGATCCGGCGACCAAGCAGTCCATTGCTGATAATTTTGAAAAAGAAAACCGCAAAGCAAGCCAACTTTTCGAAAACCGAAACCGGGATCAATACGCGAAACTAAAGCTTGAAGGTATTTTAGAAACACCGATCAATATCGCGGTATTTTATCGCCCCTCGGAGGAACTAGTACTCGGTCAAACAAGTATGATTGACATGGGCGAGTACAGCGTAGTTTGCGCGATTCAGAATATGTGGTTAATGGCCCGTGCCATGAACATCGGCATTGGTTGGGTTAGCATCCTCAACGCTAAGTCCGTTAAAAAAACTCTCAACGCGCCTGTAGAGAACAAGCTGATAGCCTACCTTTGCGTTGGTCATGTCGATAAATTCTTAGACAAGCCTGAGCTTGAGACCCTTAATTGGAAGCAACGTAAAACTACCGCTTCTTTGGTTTATAAAGATTCCTACTAATTAATACGAGGCAATTTTGTTTTACTATTAAACAAAATTAGACCGTTTAGTAAGTTAAAAGCTTCGTTTAATTGATAGTCTCGAGCCAACAATTGTTGTGCCTCTTCTTGATTCTTAGTTGGCTTTTCTAATTCTTCTTTTTCGCCGCTATCGTTGTCCAAGCGACCAGGGAGGTCATTTTCTTTAATGCGTTTAAAGCCTTTCTCTCGATCTTTAAATTCTCTGTATTCGACTATTACATCCGGCGTAATGCCGGACGCTTGAATAGAGCGACCGCTGGGCGTGTAATAACGAGCAGTGGTCAACTTAATTGCTTCTTTATCGTCAATATTAAGCACCGTTTGTACTGAACCCTTGCCGAACGAATCAGTACCCAGCACTAAGGCTCGGCCGTGATCTTGTAACGCTCCAGCGACAATTTCAGAGGCACTAGCAGACCCGCCGTTGATTAAGACGACAAGCGGTTTTCCATCAATAAAGTCACTCGGCGTGGCTTTATATTCTTGATCATTGGTTGCGGATCGTCCTTTTGTAGACACGATTAAACCTTCATCAATAAATACATCGGCAATTGAAATAGCACTCGTTAGCAAGCCCCCAGGATTGTTTCTTAAATCTAAGATCAGCCCCTCAAAGCCATCGCTCTCCCTAAGTTTTTTAAGCTCTTTACGAAAATTCTCGGCGCTGGCCATCTGAAACTGCGTAACGCGGATATAGCCGATTGAATCACTCAAGCGTTTCTGTTTTATGGAGTTTAAACGTACAACGGCCCGCGTGAGTTCAACATCAAATGGGTCAGGCTCGGATTCGCGTAAAATAGTGATGGTTATTTTTGTTCCTATCTTGCCGCGCATGCGCTCCGTTGCTTCGCTCAAGCTCAAGCCAGTGACCGTCTTGCCGTCCATACGAATTATTAAATCGCCAGTTCGAATTCCCGCTTCGGCGGCTGGCGTATCATCGATAGGCGCTACAACCTTGACAAAACCGTCTTCCATAATCACCTCCATGCCGAGGCCACTGAAAGCGCCGGTGGTTCCTTCGTTTAGATCATCGTAACGCTCGCCCTTCAAATAGACTGAGTGCGGATCTAAACCGTTTAACATACCTTCAATTGCGTACTCAAGTAATTGATCATCACTTATCGGCTCTACATAGTTGAGCTTGATGCGGGTAAAAACTTCGGCAAAAGTTCGTATTTGCGCTAGTGGTATTGGTGTTTTTTCTACTATCTCGGCATCTACCTCAGTTTCAGCGAGCAGCGCACCACTGCTTAACAATATTATTAACGCTGACGTCAGTAATAGAGTTTTTAATCGTAGGCCTTTCATCATTATTGAATTCTCATAGAGTCTATATTTAGCATTTTTTAACGGCTATTATTCATAATAGGTTAAAAAATCTTATTTATGCTTGGTTATAACTTTGTTTTAAGTAAAAGCGACCTTTCGATAGTATTTATAGATATCTAACTGCACCATTTAGAAGCATCAACCGGTGTAGCGTTATCGCGTATCTCAAAATAGAGGCCGTGTGACTTCAGGCCTCCTGTGACCCCGCTGTTTGCGATCGTCTCGCCACTCGAAACAATATCACCAACCTTCTTAATTAGTCGGTCGTTATGACCGTATAAACTAATATGGTTATCGCCGTGATCAACAATAATTAATAGGCCATAACCCTTCAGAAAATCTGCAAAAATCACTCGACCGCGAAAGATAGATTTAACAGAAACGGACCCCAGGGTGTTAAAGAACAGGCCCTCTGAACGCATACCCGATTCAGGTAAACGACTACCAAAACGACGACTCAAGGTACCCTCAACAGGATACGATAGCCGGCCTTTTTGTTTAAGGAACCCGCCTTTCACAGGTGACCTACCTACCACTTGGTTTGGTTTTGAGATATCAGGTTTAGTACTATTTTCTTTAGATTGTTGTTGTTGACGTTTTTCAGCTTCTTGCTTAGCTCTAAGCTGATCTAACCGCCTCAATTCGGCGGCTTGTGCTTTAAGTTGACGGAGTAACGATTGTAGTCTTTTACGGTCGCTTTTTAGCTTTTCCAAAAGCTCAGCGTTGGTCGCAATTTTTTTATCTAAGTTTGCGATTGACGCCGTCCTGATTTGTTTAGATTTTTTAAAATCGATCTGTATCCTTGCCTTCTCTTTACGCTCGCCATTAAGACTAGCGATTACCCCTGATTGTTTTTGCTTTAAGTTGGTGAGCTCCTCTGCCTTTTTAGCTAAAGATTCGAATCGCACTTTTAACGCGCTTGAAAAATATTGATTATAATTATTTAGTCGGCCTACGGCATAGGGGTTCTCTTGATTTAGTAACTGCTTAATTCGGTCCGGCTTTGTTTGCAGATAACGACTAGTAAGAAGCGTTATAAGTGCTTCACGGTTATTATTCTGTGAGGTTATTACTCGACTAATTTGTAAGCTTAAGGCTTGATATTCATGTTGGTTTTTTGCTAGCTCGTACTCTATCTTTCGCAATGTCTTATCTAAGCTGTTTAATTTTCTCTCAGCAGCTAAAAGCTTGTCACGTTCACTTGCGACTAGGGCTTTATTAGCATTTAAATTGCGGCTGATCTTGTCTATTTTTTGCCCTATTTCACCGATAGATTTTTGATATTCATTATTGCTTTCTTGAGCTTGTGCCTGACCGCCCAGTTCGGCAAGAAACACACACTCCGCGACGATAGTGCAGATAAGTAATAGACAAAGTTGAAACGATCTAGACATCTTTTTTTGTAGTGGTTTTTAGGTATTTTTAGGCCGTTATTACGGCTTTGGTGTTGTATACTTCGCAACTATTTTAATTATAGCTGTTTGCTCTCTTTTGATCTGAGTTTGTTTTAGTTAATGCTGTTACGCTAACGGCTTTCTGCACAGACCGACTTTTAGGCTTTAGCCTACATTCAATCAATAGAGTCTTATTGGCGTTGATGATGAAAAACTATAAGTATGTTTATTGAGTTTATTAACGAAAATCTTTGGTGGTTTGTTGGCCTAGCAATAGTGTTCAATCTATTACTTCTATCCGTGCTACAAAACTCAGTTCGTGGCGCTAATAGCGTATCAGCGCTGCAGATGCCTGCGCTTCAACGAAAAGGAAAGTCGGTAGTGATTGATGTGAATAGGGCTGAGCATTTTGCGGTGTCACATATACCTAAGTCGCTCAATTTTGATCTCGATGCTTTGAATGCAGAGAATAAGGACTTACTAAAACATAAGGAAAGTACCGTCATTGTAGCCTGTCAAACTGGTTCACGAAGTGCAAAAGCCGCTAAGCAGTTGATATTACTTGGCTTTAGCAATGTTAACATTCTTAACGGCGGCTTAGTTGCTTGGTCGAAAGAAAACCTGCCACTTACCAAAATTAAGGCGTAAGCGGCTTATCACCTGGGCTATTTGGCCTGCACAACAAATTTAAATAATTTAAGAGAAGATCATGGCTGAAGAACAGGCACAGCAAAATACCTTTGATATCCGAAAAATCTACGTTAAAGACATTTCGGTTGAGTCTCCAAATGCACCCGGTATATTCTTAAAGGATCCTGGCGCCCCTGAAGTTAGTGTGGATGCTAGCATTCAAGCGAGCAAGTTAGAGCAAGAAGGCTTCTATGAAGTTACCTTAGGCATGACCATCACATCGAAGGTTGGTGAGGAAACGGCTTTTTTAGTTGAAGTACAGCAAGCGGGTGTTTTTCACATTCTCGGTTTGGCCGATGCGGATTTACCCCTAGCCCTTGAAATTGCATGTCCAAATATATTGCTGCCTTTCGCTCGTGAAGCTGTGTCAGACCTTGTTGGAAAGGCGGGCTTCCCACAGTTACTACTATCGCCGATTAACTTTGAAGGTTTATACCAACAAAAGCTTCAACAAAAAGCCTCTGGCAAAGTAGAATCAAGTGATGAAGGAACGGCTGAGTAGTTAATGTTAGCGAACGTATTCTTACGCTAACTACTTATAAACATTATTTGAAATATCACAGGCTATAATCGGGTCTCAACCTTACGAGGTTATTAGCATGAAACAAATAAATTTATTAATTCGCTTACCATTAATGTTAGCTGCCCTGCTTGCACTTGGTGCATGTACTACGTTGAAGGTAAGTGATGACCCGACGCTCCAAAATAGCAGCGACCCTTTTGTTGGCTTGAACCGAAGTATTTACCAGTTTAATACTGTCGCTGACAAAGCCGTATTACGCCCTGTCGCTAAGACTTACGTCGCAATGGTACCTGACCCGGCCCAAAGGGCGATTGGTCATTTTTTTAGTAATTTGGGTGAACCACTCAATGCTTTGAATAATCTGTTGCAAGGCAATGTTGATGGCGCATTAAATTCTACATATCGGTTTGCTGTAAACAGCACAATTGGGGTGTTAGGCCTATTCGATGTTGCTAAACTTTATCAAGTAGATAGAGAGTACGAAGACTTTGGTCAAACCTTGGCAGCATGGGGTGTTAAGCCTGGGCCTTACTTAGTGTTGCCTTTTTTAGGCCCTTCCAATTTTCGAGATGGCTTTGGTTTCGCAATAGATACCTTAGGTTTTGACGGCCGCGCTGTAATCAGCGACGATAGTGCCACGCGTGCTGGCTTAACTGTTTTGAACGTGGTCGATATTCGCGCTAGTTTATTAGGCTCTTCTGATGTTTTAGAGCATCAACTAGATCCCTATTTATTTCTCAAAGACGCATACCAACAACGTCGTTTAAATTCGATTTATGATGGTAATCCTCCCGCACGATCCGACGACGATCTCGATTTTTAAAAGGCTGGTATGTCCCACTACGCTGTTGGCGATATTCAAGGGTGCTATGATCACTTATCGCGGTTATTAGATCGAGTAAACTTCGACACAAATAAAGATACTTTATTGTGTGTGGGCGACCTAGTCAATCGTGGCCCAAAGTCTCTTAAAACCTTGAGGTTGCTTAAAAGCCTTGAAAAACAATGTGTTAGCGTTCTTGGAAATCATGATATTCATCTATTGTCGATGATGTATGGCGTACGCGAACCGCGCCAACAGGATACCTTAAATAAGGTAATCGAGGCTCATGACAGGCAAGAAATCGCGGATTGGCTACGATCAAATCCGCTAATGCATGTTGATTATCAACGTAAATATATTTTGTGTCACGCTGGTATTTACCCTTGGTGGTCACTAGACCAGGCCTTATCTAAGGCCGTCGATGTTGACGCGGTTTTTAAAGACGAAAAGAAGTGTATTAGTTTATTGAAAACTATCTACAGCAATGAGCCTAGTAAGTGGTCAGAGGGGTTGAGTAAACTTGAACAACGACGATTTACCATCAATGCTTTCACTCGTATGCGCTTCTGTAGCCCTTCAGGACACCTTAACCTTCAAGAAAGTAGTTATGATGGCAAAACCACTATAAATACTGTTCCTTGGTTTAAGTTCCCGAACAACAGCATTAAAGACTTTCGCGTAATTTTCGGACACTGGTCAGCCTTAGGCCTACTGAATACAAAACAATTTCTCTGTCTCGATACCGGTTGTGTTTGGGGGAGAGAAATGACAATGGCTAAAATCCCAAAGAAAGCAGCTAAACCTGTGACTTTATTTACTGAAAAAAACGATAATGCCTAATCCTCTAAATAAACTAATAACAGTTACGTCTAAGACTGGTTTTGTTCCTCAACAGTCAGAACCCGATGACGACCGTTATGTTTTTTTCTATACCATAACAATTCATAATGATTCGGAAGTAGCATGTCAATTACTATCCCGTCATTGGATTATTCAAGACTCAAACCAAAAAATAGAGGAAGTTTTTGGTGAAGGAGTAATCGGGGAGCAACCGCTTATTCAGCCCGGCGAGAAATACGAATATACTAGTGGTGCTGTTTTAGAAACTGAAATTGGGACTATGGAAGGCCGATATTTTATGATTAAGAAATCTGATCAAAGTGCTGCACAAGAATTTGAAATAAACATACCTAGATTCACGTTAAGCGTTCCTAGGACGCTTCATTAATTGTCCTGTTTTTATTAAATAGTAAGTAAAAAAAAGCCCCATTTTAGCGAATAAAACGGGGCTTACATCGACTTATAAAAAAAGATTCGCGACAGCGCTCTTAAAATTTGTTTTTTTCCTAAAAATACGTTTGTAAGCCACTGTTTTTAAATAACTATCTTATACATCTAAGTTATTTACTGTGAAGGCGTTTTTTTCGATGAATTCACGTCTTGGTTCTACTTGATCACCCATCAACATGGTAAATGTCTGGTCTGAGGAAACATCGTCTTCAATAACAACTTTTAATAAACGACGAACTTTTGGATCCATTGTCGTCTCCCAAAGTTGCTCAGGGTTCATCTCACCTAGACCTTTATACCGTTGAACATTTAAGCCTTTCTTTGCCATCATCATCAGCCAAGACAAAGCTTCTGAAAATTCACGGCATTCTTTTTCACTATCGCCGCGCTTAACAACCATTGCATCACCAAAGGTTGATCCCAGTTTATCAGCCAAACCTTTTATTGAGGTATATTCAGGGGACTTCCAAAAGGCCGAACCAAAGGTACTTTGACTAGTGGTTCCATGATGGCGTTTTTCAATCTTAAGTGACGTTGTGCCGTTCTTAATTACCGACAAACGGTAATGTGGGCTTTCGTAGCCATCACGATTTAAGGTTGTTTCTATCTCTGCAACTACGTCATCGTTTAGCTTTGTATCATCCACAGATTGATCAATTAACGTTTTTAAAACAATGGGGTCATAATCTCTACTTAAACGACCAATTGTCTTCTCTACTGAGAGATATTCTCGACATAATCGAGCTAACTCTTCGCCGAAAACGATTTTAGAACCATCTCCGCTCACGACCTCAGCTTTTTGTAGCGCTAATTCAAGCAAATAGGCTTCAAATTCGATGTCGTCTTTTACA
Organism: Gammaproteobacteria bacterium; assembly: GCA_034110505.1. Lineage (GTDB taxonomy): Bacteria > Pseudomonadota > Gammaproteobacteria > Arenicellales > Arenicellaceae > Arenicella. The sequence goes on along the minus strand of JAWUZB010000093.1, from coordinate 26,725 downwards.
TAACGCTGAGACTTACCTTTACCTATTTTGTATAACGGTGGTTGAGCAATATATATATAGCCTTTTTCAATCAGTTCAGGCATTTGGCGATAGAAGAAGGTCAACATCAACGTACGAATGTGTGAGCCGTCAACGTCAGCATCCGTCATGATGATAATACGATGATAGCGTAATTTTTCTATATTGAAGTCAGCGGTACCAATGCCGGCACCTAAGGCCGTGATTAAAATAGTGATCTCATCGGAGGTCAACATCTTATCAAACCTTGCTTTCTCCACATTTAATATCTTACCTTTTAGCGGCAAAATAGCCTGAAATTTACGATCTCTAGCTTGTTTTGCTGACCCGCCCGCAGAGTCACCCTCCACTAAGTATATTTCAGACAGGGCTGGATCTTTGTTTTGGCAGTCGGCAAATTTACCACGTAAACCACCCAGGTCTAGGGCTCCTTTACGACGAGTCATCTCTCTCGCTTTTCGAGCTGCATCGCGAGCTCTCGCCGCATCAACAATTTTTTCAGCTATTCGTCTTGCTTCACCCGGGTTTTCCAACATAAAGTCCGAGAGCTTTTCATTCACTACAGATTCAACTATGCCCTTAACTTCCGAAGACACAAGTTTATCTTTTGTTTGTGAAGAGAATTTAGGGTCAGGAACCTTCACAGACAAAACAGCCGTTAAACCTTCTCTAGAATCATCGCCACTAACATTAACCTTCTCTTTCTTAGCTAAACCTGACTCTTCAATATAGTTGTTTAGAGTGCGCGTCAGAGCGCCCTTAAAACCTGAAAGGTGGGATCCTCCATCACGTTGGGGGATATTATTGGTAAAGCATAGTATTGTTTCTTTATACGAATCATTCCACTGCAGTGCTACTTCGACATAAACACCATCTTTTTCACCGGTTACCTGAATAATTTCCTTATTCAAAGGCGTTTTCATCTTATTTAAATGTTCGACAAATGCCGTAATACCACCTTGGTATTCAAAAATTTCATTATTCTTTGTTCGTTCGTCCAATAATTCGATTCGAACACCGGAATTTAAAAATGACAGTTCACGTAATCGTTTTGCTAATATTTCAAAACTGTATTCTGTAATGGCGAAAATTTCAGCACTTGGTTTAAAGGTTACCTTAGTGCCGGTTTTATCACTGTCCCCTACTTCGATCAGATCCGCTAGTGGATCACCTAGGTGATACTCCTGAAAGTAAGACTTACCATCTCGGTCTATTTCAAGTTTTAACCAGTCTGATAAAGCATTTACTACTGATACACCAACACCGTGTAATCCACCGGATACTTTATAAGAGTTAGAATCAAATTTACCGCCGGCATGTAAAACTGTCATTATTATTTCAGCAGCAGACTTTCCCTCTTCTTCAATAATGCCTACCGGTATTCCTCGCCCATCATCCCAGACAGATATTGAGTTATCTTGGTTAATAACAACATTAACCCCAGTACAGTGACCAGCGAGTGCTTCGTCAATTGAGTTGTCGACAACCTCAAAAACCATGTGATGAAGCCCAGTGCCATCGTCAGTGTCGCCTATATACATTCCTGGGCGCTTCCTTACTGCGTCTAAGCCCTTTAAAACCTGAATACTACTGGAATCGTAACTCATTCTTTTATCTTCTTCTGAGAGGTATTTTAAGGCTTTTATTATAGCAAATTTTCACTATAGGCACAGCAATGTTGATGTCCTTCTTTCTCTGTTTAATTCGCACTCTCGATACTCTCTTAAATGATTGTTTCACGTGGAACAATTATTTAGACATACCGGTCTTCTTTGAGTGTTCCACGTGGAACAATTGCTGTTAATAACAAAAAAGGCCACTACGGGTATCCGTAGCGGCCTTTATGTTTATTATTATGAACTAGCTTACAGACGCATCGGCATTATTAAATAAAGAGTATCTGCAGAGTCTTCTGCATGAAAAGTGCAACTTGTATTTGGATCCAATAGTCCTAAATCAATATTTTCAGAATCACAGGCTTTTAATGCTTCGAGTAAATAATTAACGTTAAATCCAATCTCTATAGGCTCGCCTGAATAGATAACTTCCATTTCATCTTTCGCATGCTCTTGATCTGGGTTGTGTGACCTAACTTCTAAAACATTGTTATCAACACTAAGCGAGACGCCACGAAACTTTTCGTTACTTAAAATAGCGGCGCGACCCAGTATGTCTATTAGGTTTTCACGGTTAATAACGATGTGTTTATCAAGATTTGCAGGTATAACTTTTTCATAGTCAGGGAAACGACCGTCGATAAGTTTTGATATAAACATGAAGTTTCCAGATTGGATAGAAACATGACTTGAATTCAATCGAACACTTACTGGATCGTCACTACTTGCGTCCAAGAACTTACCAATTTCAATAACGGCCTTTCTTGGAATAATGCTTTGAACAAGATCTATACCTAAGGGCTCGACCATAACTTGAGTTTTAGCTAAGCGGTGCCCATCTGTAGCTACAGAGAGAATATGATTATCATGTATTTCAATTAGTAGACCATTCAGAAAATAACGAACATCTTGCTGTGCCATTGAAAATGATGTCTTGGTAAGCAGCATGTTCAATTGTTTTTGACTCAAGGTGAAATCATGTTTCCAATGAGTTTCTTCTAGACGAGGATAGTTATCTGCGCTTAATGTTTGCAGAGTAAATCGACTCTTGCCTGCCTTAACTATCATTTTGTTGTCTTGTTCTATTATTAGAGAGACTTGTGACTCACTCGGCAATGATCGACATATATCGTATAGCTTTCTAGCTGATACCGTTGTTTTACCATCAGTGCCTTCAATATTTTCTACTTTAGTCGTTATTTCCGTTTCTAAGTCGGAGCCAACTAAGGTTAATACTGATTGATTCAATTCTAAATAGACATTTCCTAAAATAGGCAATGTTTGTCTTTTTTCTACTACCCCTATTACTTGAGAAAGAGGTTTTTCCAGAATTTCTTTTTGTATAGTTATATTCATGTTTGATTACTTATATGTTTATTACTCTTATTATTAGGGGCGTTGATAAGTCTAATATCTCTATAAAACCTTAATTTATCAACCACATAAAGAGGTTTTACTCTGTTGATAACACTCTTAACTAGTGCCCGCGAACCTGTGGATTAAATGTGGATAAGAGTTACTCATTGATAATACCGTATTTATACCAACGTTATCCACAGGCTATTAACAGGCTTGTTTATGCTTTCTTACTCACACCGATAATATTTTCTGTAGGCTGGCATAATCTTCATTAATTTTCGAATCAGTACGGGTCAACTCAACTACCTTCTTGCAGGCGTGAATCACTGTTGTGTGGTCTCTGCCGCCAAAAGCATCACCAATGTCGGGTAGACTCATACTTGTTAATTCTTTTGCTAATGCCATTGCAATTTGTCTTGGCCTGGCAATTTGTCGATTGCGACGTTTTGACTTTAAGTCGGCCACACGCACATTAAAATAATCGGCCACCGTCTTTTGTATGTTTTCGATAGATATTTTTCTTTCTTGAAATAAAGTCAGGTCTTGCAAAGTATCTTTTGCTAAATCGATATCTATCGCTCTATTTGAAAAACGAGCGCTGGCAACCAACCGGTGTAAAGCACCTTCTAGCTCACGAACATTAGATCGAATTGTTTTAGCTACTAAAAACGCGACTTCATCGCTAAGGTCAATTTTGTTTTTTCTAGCCTTATTCTTTAATATAGCAACACGTGTCTCTAATTCGGGCGGATCTATGCGTACGGTTAAGCCACTTTCGAAGCGAGACGTTAACCTTTCTTGTAAGTTATTGATTTCTTTTGGAAATTTATCGCTAGTTAAGATGATCTGACTGCCAGTTTCGAGCAATGTATTAAAGGTATGAAAAAATTCTTCTTGAGACTTGTCTTTGTCAGCAAAGAATTGAATATCATCAATCAATAAGGCATCAAGCGATCGATAATAGTTTTTGAATTTATTCATGCTATTAGTTTCGATCGACCTTACCATGTCTGATACGAATCGCTCTGAGTGCACATATGCGACATGAGCGTTTTCATTATTCTCAAGAATTAAATTTCCCGCAGCATGCATTAAGTGAGTTTTACCCAGACCGACGCCACCATAAATGAACAGCGGGTTGTAGGCAGAGCCTGGGTTCTCACTAACTTGTTTTGTGGCCGCCCGGGCGATCTGATTTGATTTTCCCTCAATATGATTTTCAAAAGTAAACGTAGCGTTCAATACATTGGTACCAAACGGCGACGGCTGGCTGCTGTCTTGCTCGGGTCCCGCCGTATTAAGCTTATTTTGGCCGCTTGGTCTGGGTGTCGATATGGTTGGAGCTTCTAAGCTAATGGTCACTGTAGTGCCTTCGCCAGCGAAGTGTTGAGCGGTAGCGTCGAGTTTGTCCATTAAGTTATCCATTAGCCAATCTTTAATAAAACGATTAGGTGCGTAGAGGATTAGTTTTGAATCTGAGTTGTTAGCGTGCAATGGACGTACCCAAGTGTGAAAATCGCGTTCTTCCACTTCGTCTTCTAATTTAGAGAGGCACTTGTCCCATAGGACGACATTTTGCATGTTGATAGACCGGCGTTAAATCTGACTGTTTTTAATTGAAATACGGGTCAAAGAACAACCCTACCCCGCGATGATCCCTGCTGCATACGCGGTGGAATAATATACCGCTCAGAGACTAGGCTTTACAAATGGTTTGACCAAATTTATGACTAAAAAGGGCCTAACAAAATTATACAAAGAATGGTTATATCGTGTTGACTATCAACAACAAAATAAGTACCTTTGCATCCCGCTCAGAACTTGACCTTTAACAGCCTAATTAACTGTTTGTTCTAAACTGAGTACTTGGGGTTGTTTATTCACTAACGCCAACCTTCAGTGCTTACTACTGAGAAGCATTAGTATTATGTATGCATTCTATTTAAATATCTTTTATAGCGTGCGGTAATACTAAGAATCTCTAGATAAGAAAAGTTAAGTCAGCGGAAACTAGTTAGCAACACCTATTTTAAGAGCAGCAAAGCTGCCTCTAACGTAGGACTTTATAAAGGTTATTTAAAATGAAACGTACTTTTCAACCAAGTCAAATCAAGCGTAAACGTACACACGGCTTTCGTGCTCGTATGGCCACTAAAAGTGGTCGCGCCATCATCAATGCTCGTCGTGCCAAAGGCCGTGCGGAATTGACAGTATAGAGTTTTGATTACTTCTGCTTTCTTATATACATAGGAAAGTAGAAGTAAATCTAGCTTTGATTGATACACAGATTAATCTGCACCTATTAAGTTTGCCTACCTTGGCAGATTGCTCGCTAAGCCTTTAGCACTATGAGTCCGGACAAACGCTCTATAAGTAAGCCGTCACCTTCAGAAGAAAGTGTCACTGCGGTTAGTGAAAACACTAAATCCTTTTGTCTTACTAAACCACAACGCTTAAAGACGCCTGCCGATTTTCAACGAGTTTATAGCTCTAAACAATGGGGCGGTAGTAAGCACTTTACTTTTAATGTTCTTTCTAATGACACTGATCAGAAGAATACTCTCGGTGTTACCGTCTCCAAGAAAGTATCTAAGCGAGCGGTTGATCGAAACTACTTAAAAAGAATAATGAGAGAGTATTTTCGTCTTCATCAAATTGAGTTAACGGGGGCTAATCTAGTATTAACGGCTAAGCCCAGTAGCCGGCGCGCAGACAGTACCGAACGACTAGAAAGCTTAGATGAATTATGGATTAAGGTATTAAAGTGGCAACGCTGGAATAGTCGTGAGCTAATTAAAAGTCGTGAGCTGGCCAAGATTAGTGAAAGTAACGACGCTGCTGAATTGCTTGCATGCGACAAGCCGGCCACGCATCAAGCGTTAGATCACTCAATCTCTAAGTAGAGGCTTGCTACAGCGATGATTATTATACTGTTTCAGAAAATTTTTAAACTTTACTACCTCTTAGTTAGCCCGTTTCTTGGAAACCGCTGTCGTTATGCTCCTAGTTGTTCTGAGTATGCTAACCAAGCATTAGAACTACACGGTGTGAGTAAAGGCCTATGGTTAACTACTAAACGTTTATGTCGATGTCACCCCTGGGGTGGTTCTGGCTTTGACCCCGTGCCCGGCAGTGACACGTCACCGAGTGATGAAACAAAAAGCCATTAAACATCGGCTCAAACCAGATCATCTAAAGTAAGGCTATTTCTCCCCTGTTTTATCTCACCCTATTAAGGTTAGAATACGCCCAACAAATAAGCCAAAATTAAATCAGCTGAATAGCTTCTTGGAACATGGATATACAACGTAATTTATTAACAATCTCGCTGGTTGCAATCAGCGCTATTCTCTATTTTAAGTGGATTGATTATTCAGCTATTACAGAGCAATCAATCAATGCGGCTCCTAAAGTAGTCGACACCGGTGTGCCGAGTACGCCGCTCAGCCAAACAACGAGTGAGGGCGGTATTCCAATAACGCCAACCAGCGGAACCGCATTGGTTAACGATCTACCCAGCGTTCCAGGCACTCAAACAGTAACTGATCTTGATTCTTTAATCATCGTAGAAACGCCAATGGTTCGCGCGACCATAAATACCAATGGCGGGGTTATCGAAAGTTTGGAGTTAAAAAACTACAAATTAACACTCGACATTCCTGACCAAGGGTTTCCGCTTCTTAAGAAATCAGCAGCCGAGACTTTTGTCGCCCAAGACGGCCTTTTGTCAACAACGGCTGATGGCTCACCAACGCATCAAACCCAGTATCAGTCGTCAGGCCTTGAATATAGCCTAAACGGTCAAGATCAAGTGGTTGTACCATTAACGTGGCGCTCTGAAAGTGGCGTAGAGTTCATTAAGACGTTTACCTTTAAGAAAGATAGCTATTTAGTCGACATTAACTACCGAGTGAATAATCAAAGTGGAGCACCGTGGACGGGCTATCTTTACGCACAATTTAATCGCAGCATTCCTGCTGATTCCGGCAGCAGTTTTGGGCGCCTTCCTAGTTATACTGGTGGTGCGTACTACACCACTGAAGATAAGTATCAGAAGGTAGACTTTGGCGACATGGAGGATGCCAATCTTGATATTGAAAACAAAGGCGGTTGGGTAGCGATGTTGCAACATTACTTCGTGGGCGCTTATATACCCAATGATGAAGTAAATAAATTTTACACCTCGGTAAACAAGCAGAACGGTTTATACCGCATTGGCTATAAGACAACGGTGCCGGTGCAAATAGAGGTCGGCCAATTAGGCTCTCTGAGCACCAGAGCTTACCTAGGTTCTAAAGACCAGTCCCGTTTGAAGATCGTTCAAGATAGCGGCGTAACCGGTTTAACTAGGTCGGTAGATTACGGCTTCTTGACCTTTATAGCTGACCCACTCTTTACTGTTCTTAGCTGGATCCACGACGTTGTTGGTAATTGGGGTTGGGCTATTATATTGCTGACCATTTTAATCAAGCTGATGTTCTACCCTCTTTCGGCCGCCAGCTATCGATCGATGGGAAAAATGAAAAAACTTCAGCCACGTATGGCGACACTTAAAGAGCGATATAAAGATGATCGTCAGAAATTCCAAGTGGAGATGATGGCGATGTACAAGAAAGAAAAGGTTAACCCTGCTGGCGGTTGCTTACCAATCTTGATTCAAATACCGGTTTTCATTGCTTTGTATTGGGTGCTATTAGAAAGTGTTGAAATGCGCCATGCGCCATTTGCACTATGGTGGGTTGATTTGTCAGCCAAAGACCCTTACTACGTATTGCCAGTACTTATGGGCGTGTCGATGTTCTTTATGCAGAAGTTAAACCCTGCACCGATGGACGACATCCAAAAGAAAGTAATGATGATCATGCCGTTTGCACTAACGTTCTTGTTTATGACGTTTCCTCAAGGCTTGGTCCTATATTGGGTCGTCAACAACGTGTTAACCATGGCTCAGCAGTGGTTTAACTATCGACAACAAGAAAATGACTAACTCAACGCGTGTCTAGTATTGCGATAGACACCATAGCGGCAATCGCGACACCACCCGGTAAAGGTGGTGTCGGCGTTATTCGTTTATCTGGTCCCCGAGCCTTGGAAATAGGCGAACATCTATCATCAAAAAAACTAACACCACGAACTGCGCACTACGCAAAATTTAGTGATCAAAGCACAGATGTTGTTGATACTGGGTTAGTTATCTTCTTTGCGGGGCCGAATTCGTTCACCGGTGAAGATGTGGTAGAGCTTCAAGGTCATGGTGGCCCTGTTATTCAAGACCTATTGCTTAAAGAAGTTATTCGCTTGGGTGCGCGTCAAGCTAGGGCAGGTGAGTTTTCAGAACGCGCTTTTTTAAACGACAAAATAGATTTAGCACAAGCCGAAGCGATAGCGGATCTGATTGACAGCGCGACAGCGCAAGCGGCAAAAGGTGCAATGCGGTCGTTACAAGGTGAGTTCTCAAATAAGGTCAACGACCTATTAAAGGAATTAATTTATCTACGCATGTATGTAGAAGCCGCAATCGACTTTCCGGATGAAGAAATTGATTTTCTCGCCGATGATAAAATCCGCAACAGTATTGAGGCCTTACAATCAAGTTTAGCCGAGACCATTAAGCAAGCCGGGCAAGGCGCTATTTTACGCAATGGCTTACGTTTAGTGATTGCCGGAAAACCAAACGCAGGTAAGTCGAGCCTGTTAAATGCCTTAGCCGGTCATGATGCCGCGATCGTCACTGATGTGGCGGGCACTACTCGAGACACAATTACTGAAACCATCGATATTGATGGGTTACCGGTGCATATCATAGACACCGCGGGATTGAGAGATAGCGACGATACAGTAGAGAAAATTGGTATAGCGCGCGCTCGAAAAGCAATCGGTGAGGCAGATCATGTACTGCATATTATTGATGCCACGGAAGCAATGTCTTACACCGATATCGGCAGCGATAATACGACCTTGGTGTACAATAAAGTTGATTTAAAAACGGTTATTGATGGCGACGGATTAAGAGTGTCGGCACTGACCGGTTTCGGTTTACAGGAACTGCGCGATCATATTAAAGATTTGGCTGGTTACTCGGTCGATAACGAAACCGTTTTTACCGCCCGCCGCCGACATTTAACAGCCCTTGCCGCGGCTCGGGATGCTGTAGAGCGAGGACTGCAACAGTTAAAGCTATACAATGCAGGGGAGCTTTTGGCTGATGAATTATTGCAAGCACAAGATTCTTTAAACCAGATAACGGGTGAATTCAGTGCCGACGATTTGCTGGGCGAAATTTTTAGCGGCTTTTGTATCGGTAAGTAGGGTTTAAGTCAAAACAGTTGCGCCGAGACAACACTCATGCGTAGAAGCCCATTTAAGTATTAACTATCTCCCACTTTAAGCACCGTATCCTCGGCGTTAATTACTATGCATCTATAACAGTAATGGGAGCTGGGGAATGGACACATCAACACGGCACTTTGGTTTGGCCCTTGTAGCCGCATTGTTTTTACACGGGTTGTTGTTAGTTCAAAAACTGGCTTTTAAAGAGCCCTCTCGATTAAGTCAAAAACCACTGAGTGTAACTATGCTCAAGCAAGGTCTAAGCGAACCAAGGCCTAAAGCCAAATTACCTAAAGAACGGGAAACGTTTGAGATCATAGAGAAAGCTGTTAAACCCAGCCCCACGTCTATTAAGGCGGATCAAGTCATTGTTGTTAGTCCGTCGACTAATCGCGCTGAACCGAGAGTTACGATTCAAACATCTACGCAAAGCACTTCTTTTAAACACTGGTTAAACTCTGAAACAGAAAATTTCACTGGCAAAAATCCCGATTCAATTAACGGTTTTGAAAAAACCTTTGAACCGCCGACAGCGTATCAGTCGCCTGAAGAGCTTTCTCCATATCACCGAAAGTCTGTGCCGCGAGGGAGCACATTATTCGATACAGAGTACAAAGGAAAGACAACGTGCGTGGCGAAAAATATTAACTTACTTGATATCACGGCAGACCCCAGTTTTGTTTTCGGGGATTGCACATCAAGGAAAAAGTTCGATCTAAAGCTAAATCGGCCGAATAATGGTTGGTCTGATAGGTAACTCTAAGACTAATATCGCTGAAAATGTCGGTGTAGACAATATTGGCTCAAGCTAGATATCAGAATCACTAAAAAGGGAGGTTGCTGGACTTTTGCATAAGAGCGCTAACTAATTGATCGTTAATCCAGCTTTACTGGACACTTGGTCTGGTTAAAGGGTCAAAATTTTGTTACAACCTTGTTATAGCGTCTAGGAATGTCAACTATTAGCAAAATTCATAACTAGATACAATGTTCAGGCTTTATAAATCAGCAAGCATATCGACACCCTTAAGTGCTAACCAGGCACTCGCGAACCGCAATTAACCAAGTTTTCTATTATGCCTAGGCCACAAGAAACCTATTTTAAAGAGGGCTGCTTTATCGAAGAGTGGCACAACACCGATGGTGATTCTGATTGTTCTATCGCGCGAGTTCGTGTGGAAGCCGGCAAAACCACCAAGCTGCATGCATTGCAAAAAACGGCAGAGCGATATGTGATGTTATCCGGCGCAGCGACAGTGACAGTAGGTAATCGAAGTTGGCAAGTTGCTGAAGGTGATGTTGTCGTAATCAAAGCGGGTGAGGCTCAAAAAATACAAAACCAAAGCCAACAAGACTTAATCTTCTTGGCTATCTGTACCCCACGTTTTTTAGTGGAAAACTATCGTCAGCTTTAACATCTCTCGAGAACGTTAACACTATCGATAAAAAATAAGAGAGTGTAGCGGTTGGTAATTTCAATCGTTAAAAACACTCCAAATAATAATAAGTTTAAAAAAACTAATTTAAAAAAACCATCAATGGAGAAAATAATGAAATATTCATTACCTAAGCTAAGCATCTTAGTGCTGAGCGTAGCAATCTTGCTCGTTAGCGTATCCGCGCAAGCAAATTATACCAAGACTAAATACCCTATTGTTCTTGTTCACGGCTTTTCAGGCTTTAATAACGTTGGCGGTCTGATCGGTTACTTCCACACAATACCCTATAATTTACGCCGTTCTGGAGCTAAAGTTTACGTACCATCGGTATCGGCATTCAATTCCTCTGAAGCGCGCGGTCAGCAGTTAGCAAACTATTTAATGACCTTACCCGAAAGTAAGTTTAATTTGATAGGTCACAGCCAAGGTTCTCCTACTTCTCGAGTAGCGGCTTCATTGGTACCAAACAAAGTTGCGTCAGTTACCTCTGTAAATGGCGTCAACGGAGGCTCAAAGGTTGCCGATGTTTTATTAGGTCTATTACCAAGTGGTGTTAGCCAAAACGCGGTTGCCGGCATTTTGAATTCTGCCGGCGGCTTAATCAACTTTTTTCCGGTAGCAATAACCCTCAAGATGCATTGGCAAGTGCAAATGCGTTGAGCACACAGGGCACAATGCAGTTAAACCAAGCGCTTGGCAATAAAGGTATCAGCAGCAATAACTGTAGCTCTATATCCGAAAATGTAAATATTAACGGATACAACATCAAGATGTTTTCTTGGTCTGGAGATCGAGTTCTTACAAATTTCTTCGACCTTACCGACGGCTTTCTCGGTGTGACGTCTCTAGCGTTTGGCTGGGAGCAAAATGATGGTCTCGTCAGTGTCTGTTCGTCTAAGCTTGGACAAGTAATTAGCACTAGATACCGAACCAATCACGTTGATGCGATTAATCATTTGTTTGGAGCGCGAGGATGGACTAACCCCGTATCGCTATATCGAGCACAAGCTAATCGTTTAAAAAATAACAACCTTTAGGCATGTTTCAGCTTCAGCAACGCCAAGTTATCTTGGCGTCGTTATCGGTAACAGTGTTGACATTGTCAGCACTGTTTCTGTTTACATCGAATAGTGATCAAGTAATTACTGAGGCTTCAAAAGAGCCTGATTTGAAGGCCGTTAGTTTACATAAAAAACTGTTGCCAAGAGAACCGCAAATCTTCACCGTAGAGCAAACGGCAGGGATAACTTCTACTCCTGGTGAGCATGACCAGCGAGTGATTTTCGACGCTTTAGACGGCACCGGTATTGATGGTGCGCTTCGAGCTGATGCTAACGGAGACCTTATATTGGAGCTTGGCGTTAGAGATTTTTTTGATTACTTTTTAAGCATTGCCGATGACGTCGGGGTCGACAAAGCAATATCAGAAATTCAGCGTTATGCACAAGCGTATTTACCCGAGTCAGCAAGCCTACAGGCTATTGAGCTACTGGCTGACTATTTACGTTATAAGAAAACCGAATATCAACTTCAACAAACACCAATAACCCAAGAAATTGTAAACGATAGTAATGCACTGCAGATGCTACGAACAAGCTTTGATCAACTTAAGTTAAGGCGTCAAACGCTCTTTAACCCAGCACAAGACCTAGCGCTGTTTGGTTTAGAAGACAGTTATGCAAACCACACCCTATCAACGCTTGAACTAATGGCTGACGAAGATACGACAGACCAGCAAAAGCGAGCGGGTTTAAGTAATCTTGAATCTCAATTACCGACCGACTTATCGGCAAGTTTTGCAGAAACCAGGGACAACCGCCAATATCAGCAACGTGTGGAGATTGAAACTGGTTCAAGCAAGGATGACGCTCAAGTTTTTGAGGCGCTCAGCGCGCAAGGCGTAGAGCAACAACAAATCCTCGCTATCATAGAGCGGCGCCAACAACAGCGTCAGTTCGATAGTGCCTATCTGAGATATCAAGCCGAAAAAAACAGCCTGGTTGGTGCCGGCTCAGAACTCGAAACAGAGGCTTATCAAACTCGCTTAAGTGAACTACAAAATCGACTTTTCATAAGCCCAGAAGATCGAACTCAAGCCGTTTTAAGAGATTTAAGGCAAGATTAAGCCGTAAACTTACGTTTACAATTAGTCACTAGCCTAGCAAAGCGTTAAAATCAGCGACATGTAAAACCGAGTCAGCTTATTGCTCGGTGTAAATAGGTTTTAACTAAGTATGTTTCACTCAGAATCTTTTGACGTTATCGTGATTGGCGGCGGCCACGCTGGTACCGAAGCCGCGCTGGCTTCGGCGCGCTCCGGTGCGCGTACACTTTTGCTTACTCATAACATTGAGACTATCGGTCAGATGTCGTGTAACCCTGCGATTGGTGGTATAGGCAAAGGCCACATTGTTAAAGAGATTGACGCGATGGGCGGTGTGATGGCTGAAGCGGCGGACAAAGGCGGCATTCAATTTCGCACTTTAAATGCCCGTAAAGGCCCTGCTGTGAGAGCGACACGAGCGCAGGCAGACCGAGTTCTTTATAAAGCGGCCGTTCGTGAAGTTGTCGAAAACCAAGAAAATCTATCTATTTTTCAACAATCCGCTGACGACTTAATTATTGAGAACGATAGAGTTACCGGCGTCGTCACGCAAATGGGTTTGAAGTTTAAGACTAAGACTGTAGTACTAACAACGGGTACGTTTTTGGGTGGAATTATTCATATCGGCATGGAGAATTTTCAAGGCGGACGTGCTGGCGACCCGCCGTCTAATGCATTGGCCGCACGCTTGCGTGAAATGCCGTTTACCTTTGGGCGCTTGAAAACGGGCACGCCCGCTAGGTTAGATGCTCGAACTATTGACTTATCAACGTTAGAGGCACAACCAGGTGATATCCCCTGCCCGGTATTTTCATTTTTAGGCGATGGGCCACAACACCCGCAACAGGTCACCTGTCACATAACACAAACCAATAAACCACCCCACGACATTATTCGCGCTGGATTAGATCGATCACCGTTATATGCTGGGGTTATTGAAGGTGTTGGGCCACGTTATTGTCCCTCGATTGAAGATAAAATCGTGCGCTTTGCGGATAAAGACTCACACCAAATTTTTGTTGAACCGGAAGGCTTAAAAACCCATGAGGTATATCCAAACGGTATTTCTACTTCTTTGCCGTATGACGTTCAGTTCAATTTTATACGCTCTATCGTTGGTTTTGAAAACGCTCAAATTGTAAGACCTGGCTACGCCATTGAATATGATTTCTTTGATCCTCGGGGATTAAAGCCGACGCTTGAAACAAAATATGTAGAAGGACTGTTTTTTGCCGGCCAAATTAATGGCACAACCGGTTACGAAGAAGCCGCCGGACAAGGCTTATTAGCGGGCTTGAACGCAGCCCGTCAATCACGAGATCAAGAGGGGTGGTATCCTACACGTGACCAAGCTTACATCGGCGTATTGGTCGATGATCTAATAACTATGGGTACTAAGGAGCCGTATCGCATGTTTACATCAAGAGACGAGTACCGACTAATATTGATATAAGATAATGCTGATTTACGTCTTACTGAAAAAGCTCGAGAACTAGGTCTAGTCGATGATCATCGTTGGGCCGCTTTTTGTCTGAAACGTGAGTCGATAGACAACGAAAAACAAAGAATGAATAGTACTTGGATTCGCCCTGAAATGGTTACAGATGAAGTCGCTCGAGATATTATTGGTGACACGCTTAAAAAAGAAGCGAACCTAAGCCAATTACTTCGGCGCCCAGAAGTATCTTATCAAGGTTTGATGACTCTGCCTGGTGCCGGACAAGCCGTAAGCGATCCGAAAGTAGCTGAGCAACTCGAAATTCAAGCGAAATATCACGGCTATATAGAACGCCAATACGCCGAAATAGAAAAGCAAAAGGGCAATGAAACAACGTCTCTTAGCATTGCTATCGATTATTCATCAGTCAACGGTCTTTCAAACGAAGTGGCGCAAAAGCTAAATGAGCATAAGCCAACCACCATTGGCCAAGCATCGAGAATCTCCGGCATTACTCCCGCAGCGGTGTCTTTGCTACTTGTGTATTTGAAAAAGCACGGTAAAGCGGCTTGAACAAGGCCGTTACCTTGCTTGTTGGCCATAACCTAAAAAGGGTGAACTCATGGCCTTTTCAAAAGCCGCTTGTTTAAGGTTTCGTTTAATAACCAGCATCACTTATAATCATCGACCGAGTTAGACTTATGCACGTGGCGAAAGCCCGGCATAAAACACATGGCATCGCTATGAATGATAAAAGTACGACAACTCAACAAATGCTGGCCGAGCGTATAAAGCAAGGCCTCAACACACTCGACATATCTTTTGGAGATGAGGCGATTGAAAAACTAGTGGCTTATATGGAGCTACTCGCAGAGTGGAACAAAACTCATAATTTAACCTCTGTAGACGATCTTGAAGAAATGCTCAGTATTCATATTTTCGACAGTGCTAGTATTAAGCCATATATGAAAGGTGCGACGCTTTTAGATGTTGGCAGTGGTGCTGGCTTACCGGGCATGGTTCTGGCTATTTTATCGCCAGCACTGCAAGTCACCTCGGTCGAATCTAGAAATAAGAAAGCGCAATTTCAAATGTTTGCTGCAAATAAATTACGGCTGAAGAACTTTAAGGTCGAAAATGTGCGTATCGAAGAATTTGAACCGAAAGAAAAATTTGCCATGGTGACGTCTCGAGCTTTCTCGAGTCTTGAAAATTTTGTTAATGGTTCAAAGCAAACGCTAGCCCCTAATGGTCGTTGGCTAGCGATGAAAGGCATGGTTCCAAAGGAAGAATTGAAAGTTCTTAAGAAGATGAACCTAAAATTTGATACCTTTGCACTTAAGGTTCCTGAACTTGACGCGCAGCGCAACTTAGTCGTTATAAGCGCACCTAAGTAAAAGAGCGGCAAATTAGATAAACAATAATAAAGCTCGGCGGCTAAACGCTCGTCACGACAAACATTATGGCCAAAGTAATATCAGTAACAAACCAGAAGGGTGGAGTTGGTAAAACGACTACCAGTATTAATTTATCGGCAGCACTTGTTTTAAAGAAAAAACGTATCCTGCTACTGGATATGGACCCACAAGGTAATGCGAGTGTTGGTCTAGGTGTTAATACTGATGATTTAGACGCCACTATTTACGATGTTTTGCTAAACGAATCAACCGCCAAAGAAGCCATCGTAAAAACTGAAAGCGGCGTTGATGTAATGACTGCAAATGGTGATTTGGCCGGTGCTCAGGTCGAGTTATTAAATGAAATCGGTCGAGAGTTGCGGTTAAAGAAAGCTCTTGTCGCGGTTCTAGACGATTACGACTATATTTTTATTGACTGCCCTCCGGCACTAAATGTGCTTACAGTAAACGCCTTAGTCGCGTCTGATTCTGTGCTCATTCCGATGCAATGTGAATATTTCGCGTTAGAAGGGTTAAGTGCCTTGGTATCAACTATTCGAGCTATTCGAGAAACTCTGAATCCGTCGCTTAAGATTGAAGGTCTACTTCGGACTATGTTCGATAAGCGTAACGGCCTTTCAGGCGAAGTAAGCAAGCAGTTGCAAAACCACTTTGGCGATAAGGTCTATCAAACGGTGATACCGCGGAATGTTCGTTTAGCCGAAGCGCCAAGTTATGGTGAGTCGGCAATTAGTTATGCACCCACGTCAAAAGGAGCCAAGGCTTATATCAGTTTAGCTAACGAACTATTGGCAATCGCCGAACAAAAAAGCGCTAAAGCGGCAGCAGCGACGGCCTAGAGTTCGTGCAACTTTCTAGCGCTTTTATGCAGTCGAGAGCGTATAAAAAGTTTATCGCTAATAATTGTGGCACAGAGCTACCCTAACAGCATCGAGTTAATAAGTTATGAGTACGAAAAAGAAAAAACGTTTAGGTCGCGGTTTAGAAGCGTTACTCGGCAGCAGTATTGCTGCGTCTCAAGAGAGCTCAGAAACCACACCGACGACCACCAAAGAGTCGCAACCTAGTTCGTTGCCGATAGAAAAAATGCAGCCTGGCGAATATCAGCCAAGAACAAATATGGATCAGGAGTCACTAGAGCAACTAGCTGCTTCTATTCGCTCTCAAGGCATTATTCAACCTATTCTAGTGCGCCCGATTGCTGGCGAAAGATACGAGATAATAGCGGGTGAGCGACGTTGGCGTGCGGCGCAGATCGCACAATTACACGAAGTGCCGGTATTGGTCAGAAACATTCCTGACGAAGCTACCTTAGCCGTTGCGTTAATCGAAAACATTCAACGCGAGAATTTAAACCCAGTTGAGGAAGCCGCGGGTTTAAAGCGTTTAATGGATGAATTTGGACTGACCCATGAAGAGATGGCAAAAAGTGTCGGCCGCTCAAGAGCGGCCGTAACCAACCTACTTCGGTTGTTAAGTTTAAGTCCTGGTGCTAAAAATTTGTTAGAGCAAGGCAAAATAGAAATGGGCCATGCAAGAGCTATATTAGGTTTGGGAATAGAATACCAAGACACGGTCGCCACCGAAGTCTACGTTAAAAAATTATCGGTAAGACAAACGGAAGCATTGGTACGAAGCTATGCGAGCCCAAAGAAGAACACCGCTAAGCTCGAAAAAAGTGCCGATATCAGAAATTTAGAAGAAACGCTGGCTGAAAAGCTTGGTACTAAAGTATCTCTTCAGGATAACAACGGTAAAGGCAAATTAGTGATTGAGTACTCAAGTTTGGATACCTTGGACGGTATCCTTGCACATATAAGGTAAGCTCTAGAATCGAATTAAAGATTAAGAATTGCAAATTATTTTTAGGATATGAATCTTGATTATCTAAAAATTGCAGGCGGCCTAAGTTTTCTCGCGTCGTTAATGCATTTAGCCATCATTATTGGTGGGGCATCATGGTATCGAACGTTTGGTGCTGGCGAGCAGATGGCTCGGATGGCTGAGCAAGGTCTCTTACAGCCCACAATAATCACCCTTTTTGTGGCACTAGTATTAGCAGTATTCGGAGCCTTCGCTTGGTCTGCTGCAGGCGTTTTTGTCGAATTGCCATTACTTCAACCGATTCTCATTTTAATTGCCTTGGTGTATTTTTTGCGCGGCATCATTGGTTTGTTTGCTCCGTTTATAACAAGCCATCCTCAAGTGACTCAGAATAGCCTCAGTTTTTGGATGTACAGCTCCACCATATGTTTGCTTATTGGGCTAATTCATTTTAAAGGGATTAGCGATAAATGGTAGTTATTAATGTAGTTTGCAATAGCGCTTGCAGGGAGAGGCATTGGTGATCAATTTTGATCGATGTTTTTTTGATGTTGAAAAACTTCAGTTCCGAATAATATACAAAGTATTCAAACCAGCGTTTGAGGACTCTAAACTTTGATATGAAGACCTGTTGTAAAAAGCATTCTATTTGAAAAACAAATTTCAAAATGGCTTTCTGGAGGCAAATAAGCGTGATTAGGTAGAATATTTACGTGGACCAATTTTATTCTTCGAGTGTCTTCAGCCGACACGTTTTGATGTAAATACTTAAAAAAGGTCGAAAAATTCTCTCTTAAAGGAGTGTTTTGCGATGATTTATCAAAAAATTGTTTATTATTACGCTTTTAGTCATTGTTTTCATCTACATAAGACAGGTACAGTACGGAACTGAAGCTAAACAGGCTTTTTTTGAAACTCTGTTAAGCCAGCATTTTATATATCTAAACTGGTGAATTTAGATATTGTTTAATTTTTTCACCGACAAAACGAGTAAAGAAAATGAGTAAAGGCACAGTTAAGTGGTTTAATGCAGACAAAGGTTTCGGTTTTATTACACCAGAAGATGGCGGCAAAGACCTTTTTGTCCATCATTCTGAAATTCAAAGTGGCGGCGGTTACGCGACTTTAGACGACGGCCAAGCGGTTGAGTTTGAAGTTGGCGAAGGCCAAAAAGGCCCTTGCGCGAACAAAGTTGTTCCGTTATAGCCTTACCTAGTTTGTAAGCGTGGACAACAGAGCTTTCTGTTGTCCATTTACAAATTGGCGCAAATGCAAAAATTTGGTTTACAAAGAAACAGCTCCTCTCAATATCGTGCGATAGAGCTTGAAGTAGTAAAAGAACAAGCTTCTGCACTTGGCAGAGCTGGCAGAAAATTAAGACTTTCTTTAGAACGATACCAATCGAATCAAGGAACTGATTCAACACTAGATATATCCGAAAATCTAGAAATATCAAACACCATAAATTTACCCAATAACTTAGAAATGTCCGACATTGTAGAAATATCTAACAATGTGTGGGAGCTGATGCTTCAGCGTGAATTTCTTGGCTTTACCGAAAGCAACTTGTCGTGGGTTCTTGCCAATTATGTTGTTCCGCAGCAGGCTTTAGATCGACTGGGTTTGAATATTTGTTAATGCCAAGGGGTCTATAGCCCTCTCCTGTTATTCATGTCCTACTTTTGATTTTCCTACCAATAAGTTTAAGCTGATGCCCCATTACCTTGTATCCACTAAGCTAGTGGTTGCTTTCTAGTGGTTGCTTTCTAGTGGTTGCTTTATAGGTATCAAATATATTTATCGGACACCGCTATATCTATAGTAATAAGAGTATAGACTTCTAAACATGCACTTGGAGTCTGAATAGAAATCAAGAATTGGTATCTAATCTGCCTTGCCCCTGTCTGTTTAATCATCTCCTAAATGGCCGAAGGCGCAGCAGCCGAAAGCCTAACTGTAGACAATCAACCAGGTAATACTATGCCATGTCAGTCAGATCAAGAGACGGTTAAAGGAAGTTTCGAAGTAACCATGGAGCCACAGAAAGACGGTGATGTTGCTGCTGGACGAATGCTGATTAAGAAACAATATTCAGGTGGTTTGAGCGGCAGTGGCCTTGGGCAAATGCTCAGCAAGAGAACAGAAAGCGGTACGGCTGCTTATGTTGCAATCGAAGAGTTCGATGGCGTACTCGATGCAAAGAGGGGATCTTTCACCTTGCTTCATAGCGGCTTAATGTCGGTTGAGAGCCAATCATTAGAGGTTAATATTCTTCAGGGCTCAGGCGCTGGTGAACTTGAGAATATTTCTGGCTCCTTGGAAATCATTCAGGCTGATGGCGGTCATCAGTATGTGCTTTGTTACCAGCTGGAATAAAGCCTAAGCTGGGTGACTCCTTTAAAAAGAACGATTAACGATCTCTGTATCATCCGCCGAGGCCCATTCTGACCACGACCCGTCGTAAAGACGATTCATGCCATAGCCGCATTCAACTAGTGCCAAGGTGATGATTGCGGCGGTAACGCCTGAACCACAACTAGTAACGATTGCGGTAGATGGCGAGATGCCGGCCTGTTCAAATATAGCTTGTAGTTGGTGCGACGGTTTGAGTCGACCTTGATCTATCAAGTTAGCAAAGCTCATACTCACCGATTCAGGCATATGCCCAGACGGTAGGTCCGCGCGCGGCTCTGGAGCTTCTCCTTCAAAGCGCTGTTTAGATCGGGCATCAAGTACGCAGTATTGTTTGCTCGCTATATTTTCTATTAACTCATGCTTGCTGATAACACTCGGCTGATCTAAGGTGGCGATGTAGTTGCCCTTAGCCGTAACTTGGGTGTTGCTTTCTACTGCCCCACCCTGCTCTATCCATGCGCTCAAACCGCCGTCAAGAACTTGCACATTGTGATGGCCGAAGACTTTGAAAGTCCACCAAACACGAGCCGCGGAAAATAAACCGGCACTGTCATATACCACTACATGAGAGTCATTAGAGATACCCAGCTGGCTAACCGCATGCGAAAACTCATCAGCACTTGGGAGCATATGTGGCAAGCTAGATTCCTGATCACAGACTAAATCGATATGAAAAAATTGGGCGCCGACAATATGTTTCTGCTTGAATTCATTTTCAGCATTGATTAATTGCGAAGGCATATACCAAGAGCTATCGAGTACCTTGACCTCGTCTCGTTTAATTAGCACTTTAAGTTGCTCTACTGAGCAAAACTGAGAAACGTTAGCCATGCTACTCATCTCGCTGATAGCTAAAAGGGTTGTCTCGAAGTAAGAATGAAAACTCTGACTCACCTTCGATAGAGTAAATTACCGTTCCTTCAAAGGATTCCTGCCGTTTTGCGCTGCCGTTAATCACTTTGTTAAAGGCTCGCTTTAACCTCGGTAGTAGCTCTGCACTGACTAATGGTGTGTTATGCGCAGGTAATAAGCTCTTAATGTTTGGCAACTCGAGCAAAAGTCGGTCGAGCGATTTGCCGTAGGCAACGAGGTCAGTTTCAGGCGCGTACAGCCAAATTGGCCCCGCATAAAAGGTATCACCGGTCCACAATAAACCTTGATCTCGGTCTATCAGGGCAATAGCGTCTGGCGTGTGTCCAGGCACGTGAATAACTTCGATACGCCGTTCACCCAACTCAAAAACAAAACCATCGTCAATTAGCTTACTAATTTTATACGGTCGTCCAGTATGTGTTTCGGGACTGATTCCTTGCGGTAGCGGCCGACATAAAGCGGCCGCTGATACTTCTTCTGCAATGTTCATATTTAAAACGCCTTTCTGGCGTTCTTGGGTAAACGGGGTGTTCATGCCGTAGACACGTTTGAATGCATAGTTACCACCTACGTGGTCGAAGTGCGAATGTGAATTCAGCACCGTGATAGGTTTATTGCTTAATCGTTTAACTAAGGCATGAATATCACCAATACCATTTCCGCTATCAAATAATAAAGCTTTAGACTCTCCCTCAATCAGATATGAAATTGTTTCTTGCCATTGATGCGGTTCGTATATTGCTTTAACACCTCGCGCAACTTGATAGACTTGAAACCAAGAGTCATTATCGTCAACTCGTTCTAAATTAGCATAATCAGAACGAGGCAGCTTTTTACAAAATTCGCCCATTGATAAGTTAGGGCTCGGAGTGTTATCCAATGGAGCGCTATCTACTTCAGCTTTAGAGACTGAGGCGAATAAGCAAGCACCTAGCGCTACAGCAGTAGTGAGCTGCTTCAAATAAACGTATTTCATAGTGGTACCTAAATCATATTTAGTAGGTAGCGTTAACCGTGTCGGTGCTCAACGCTGTCGTCTATCGCCAGATAGCCAGCACTGATTTCAGAGCGGTTGCAAATGCAATTGGTTGGTCCAGCATCAAATGGTGGCGAGCATTGGGTATATCAATAATTGGAATTGAATCCCCCCCCAGTTGGCGAATGTAGTCTGCTGAATCGGGGGTGAAAAGCATACTTTCACGTCCATAGATAATAGCTACTCGGCCAGCCGTGGAGACAATTTTTTGGCCTATTTCAGTCCACCGACTTTCGACGCTGTCAACCTTTGGGTAAACACTCGGGCTAAACTTCCATGACCAACCATCATCAACCTTTTTTAGAGAATGATAAGCCATGAAGTCGAGTAACTCCGGTTGCTCAACTTTCTGCGGCGGTGCCAGCACAAAGCGGCTTTTAGCGGTCTCATAATCTGCATAAACACGATTCGGTTTATCTGGATCTGAATTACCTGGGCGCCGAAAGTTGTTGGCGTGTTTTTTGAGTATTTCTGGCCGCATTACCATTAAATCGCAAATAACTAAGCCAGCAAATTTATCCGCATGAGCCTTGACTGCGGCAATGCCGACGGTTCCGCCGTATGAATGCGAGATAATCGTTGGCCTCTTGCCATCATCAAAAAGGCCGGTATGTTCTGCAACATCGAGTGCCTCGGCGACGCGAATATCATCTGGGTAGTCGTCCCTGACGCCAGAATCGCCCATACCAGATAAGTCATAGGCGACAATATGGTAGTCGTCAGCTAGCAACGGCGCTATAAAAGCAAAGCAACGCGAGTGTGCTAAAAAGCCATGCAACATTAATAGACCCGGCTTTGAGGGGTCACCCCAGCGAAAGTAATGAATCTGAGCGCCATTAGACTCCACCCAACCCTCTTCGCGTTCAACTGATAATGCGTTTACCAGCCACTTAGAAGGTTGCGCTACAGCGCCGTTAAGATCGTCTAAGGCAGAGCTTTGAGATATTGAGTTTCTTGTTGTTTCGGTCATTGAAAAAAGTCCATCGTCATCAGCGTTATTTGATGATCGTTCGCATTGAATTAACGTTTAGTTTGTTAGTTTACTACAGGCAGAAGTGGGAAGCGTCAATTGTGGGTTTTCGAGTTGTTGTTATGGACCTTGAGCTGCATTGCCGCCGAGTTGTATAAATGCCTTAATGGCAGCCGTTATTTTAATGCGTTGGCTGCCCCATAATTTTTGATCTGGTATCGGCAATCCATTGTGTAGGCTCTACGATGGTTGTTGGCGTAAATTACGATGAAGGGCTGAGGCTGAGTAAACTCGGGCTTTTGACTGATAATTTAGTTGACTAACAAGCGTAAAAATCAGTCTGACAAGCATTGCGAAACGCCTTTCTAGCATTTATACTCCGCGAGCAGTCAAAACGGTCGATTTATGAATAATCAAGAACCAAGCTCTGGTACTAAAGTTGTGAGCCAGTTTAGCGAAGCTGACAGCATTAACGAGGCTAAACGTCACGTTATGCAAGCCAGCAAGTCGCAACCTAGCGTGTTGTTGACGTTAGCCTTGATGCAATTGTTTGGCACGGTGGTTTTCAGTATAGCCATGCTAGTTTGTTTTGACGCACGTGAGGCATTATCTGCCCTTTTCGGAGGCGGAATCGCGATTATCGGTAGTTTGTATTCTGCTGGACGCTTGTTTTTTACCAAGCACGGCGCTGTCGCGGCCGAGATATTGATTCGGTTTTATGTGAGCGTTGTTTTGAAATTTATATTCACTTTG
Organism: Gammaproteobacteria bacterium; assembly: GCA_034110505.1. Classification (GTDB taxonomy): domain Bacteria; phylum Pseudomonadota; class Gammaproteobacteria; order Arenicellales; family Arenicellaceae; genus Arenicella. The sequence goes on along the minus strand of JAWUZB010000093.1, from coordinate 3,132 downwards.
GCAATGATGGCAATTTGTCTGATTGTACTCAAAGTGTCTTTATTGCCGTTTATAATCGCCTATCTGATATCGGCGGTTGTTGTAAATTGGTTGGTATTGTTGGTTCCGTCAAAGCTCGATGTTATTGAGACGCGCTCGGAAGACCACTCTACTCTTAGTTAAGTGCGGCTCAAGGCTGTTTAGTTAACGGTAGGCCCTTGGCTGATGATTGGTACAGTTAATTTTTAACGGCAACTAGGCTAGCTGTTACTAACGGTAGCCAGTGAAAGAATTTAAAATTTAAGTTTGAGATTTAGTCTCTCAGGAATCGAAAATGGCATCTGAAAATGGTGAATTAACGGGTGCTGGTTATATTAACCACCACCTTACTAATCTTACATACGGTCAACTCCCTGATGGAACATGGGGTTTTGCTGATGGCGCTGAACAAGCCGCCAGCATGGGCTTTATGGCGATTCACGTCGATTCAATGGTATGGGCGTTGGGTTTGGGTGTGATTATGTTTTGGGTGATGCGCAGTGTCGCTAAGAACTTCAGTTCAGACAAGCCATCGAAAGTGCAGTGCTTTGTTGAAGCGCTGTTCGATATGGCACAAGACTCTAAGGACAGCACTTTTACTAAAGAGGCAAAAAACGAATGGATAGCGCCAATGGCGTTGACTATTTTCGTTTGGGTGTTCTTTATGAATTTGATGGATTTGATACCGGTTGATTGGATTCCAGAGCTGGCAGCCTTTGCCGGCGTTGGTTATATGAAGATTGTACCGTCGACCGATGTGAACGTAGCGCTAGGCATGGCCTTAGCGGTGTTTATTATGATTCTTTATTACAGCATAAAGATCAAAGGTCCTGTTGGCTTTACTAAAGAGCTTGCCTTGCAGCCGTTCGGTAAATACCTAATCCCTTTCAACCTCGTTCTTGAATTGGTTGGCCTGCTTGCTAAACCACTGTCTCTTGGCTTGCGTTTGTTCGGCAATATGTATGCCGGCGAACTTATCTTTATCTTGATTGCGATGATGTACAGCGCAGGCCTGGGCTTAGGTGTCTTGGGCGGCGTAGCACAGCTAGGTTGGGCTATCTTCCATATCCTAGTCATCACTCTTCAAGCTTATATTTTCATGATGCTGACTATTGTGTACCTGAGCCAAGCTCACGAAAAACATTAGTCTTTAGTATTATTTAACTTTTTCAATTTTAATTTTTTATATTTTTTTAGAAATCAGGAGCTCCAAATGGGAACTATCGTAGGTATGACCGCAATTGCCGTAGGCATCATGTTAGGTTTAGCAGCTGTAGGCGCTGCAATTGGTATCGGCCTTATGGGTGGTCGCTTTCTTGAGGGTGTTGCACGCCAACCAGAAATGGCGAATACACTTCAAACTAAAATGTTTTTGCTTGCTGGTTTGATCGATGCGATTCCAATTATCGCTGTAGCCATCGCTCTATACTTCTTGTTCGCATCTGGTTTGATCGACGCAAGTGTATTAGAAACTTTGAAAGCAGCTGCTTAACTAGCTAACTTTCTAAAACGAGGAACGATAGATGAATATTAATTTAACCCTTATTGGGCAAACCATCTCGTTCTTGCTGTTTGTTTGGTTTTGTAAAAAGTTCGTATGGCCACCAATGGTGAATGCTATGCAAGAACGCCAAAATCAAATTGCAGATGGTTTAGCCGCGGCTGAAAAAGGCCAAGAAGCACAAGATGTGGCAGAGAAAGAAGCAGCTCAGTTGATTAGCAACGCTAAGACACAAGCAGCCGAAATCATTGCCAGTGCGGAAAAGCGCGGTAACGCCGTTGTTGACGAAGCGAAAACCACCGCTACCTCAGAGAAAGAACGCATTGTTGCTTCTGCTCAGACCGAGGTAGAACAAGAAGTACATACAGCGCGTGAGCAATTACGCACCCAAGTGTCTTCTATTGCGGTGGCAGCAGCCAGCAAAATTGCCAACAAAGAAATTGATGAAGCTGCTCACGCTGGCTTAATCGAAGACCTTGTTAAGCAATTAAAAGCTAGCTAACGCACGCAACCAAACAGGTAAGAATAATGGCAGACAATGCATCCATTGCTCGACCTTACGCCAAAGCGGTGTTTGATTTAGCGCAACAAGAAAACGCGTTTGACGCGTGGACTGCTGCACTGGAACAACTCGCCGTAATTAGTAACGATGCCGATTTTGGCGCGCTGGTTTCTAACCCGCGTGTTGATAGTGCTAAAGTTGCTGAGCTATTAACTGATCTTATTAAAGATAGCCTGCCTCAAGGCGGTGCTAACTTTATTAAACTGTTAGTGCAAAATGATCGTTTGCAATCGCTGGTTAACATCAATCAGCAATACACCGATCTAGTTGCTAAAGCGAAAGCCTTAGTTAACGCGGAAGTTATTACCGCTAAGCCATTAACAGAAGATCAAAAATCATCATTGGCCGCGGCGCTCGAAAAGCGTTTAGGTCTTAAAGTTGAGCTTGAAGAGATAGTGGACCCCGATCTTATCGGTGGCGCCATTGTTAAAGCAGGCGATATGGTGATTGATGGTTCTGCGAAAGGACGAATCGAGAAGCTTACTACCGCACTCATGAGATAAATGCTTCGCATTGATGGCTGAAGGCTCTAGCGCCTGATACCGTAGTGATCCATTTACCTATAACTTAAGTGTAGTAGTGAATAATTTACGTGAGCCTTCGGCCCAAGCCGGTAAGCCGACAGTGTCGAAGACACGTAGCGAACAAAAAGTAACCGTTGAGGACTTGCAGTCATGACAACGCAATTGAACCCATCTGAGATCAGTAATCTGATAAAAGATCGGATTAAAAATTTTGAAGCATCAGCTGAATCACGTACCGAAGGTACAGTGGTCAGTTTGACCGACGGCATTGCCCGCATCCATGGCCTAAGTGAAGCTATGCAAGGCGAAATGTTGGAATTTCCTGGTGATATCTTTGGCCTAGCACTAAATCTTGAGCAAGACTCAGTAGGTGCGGTGGTTCTTGGTGACTATAAAAACATCACTGAAGGCGACACAGTAAAATGTACTGGTCGTATTCTAGAAGTACCAGTTGGCCCAGCCCTTCTTGGTCGTGTTGTTGATACCTTAGGTAATCCAATCGATGGCAAAGGCGCTATTGAAACAAC
>JAWUZB010000092.1:0-27076 GCA_034110505.1 Gammaproteobacteria bacterium | reverse complement strand
TAGTTGCTGATGATGAGCTGTATTTAAAGACCGATAGCGTTAACATTGCCCTTTTCGAGCAGCTTGGTCTTGGCCCCTTTGAATTTGTTGCCAATAATAAGACATCCAAGATGTCATACTATAAAGCACCTGAAGAAATTTATGATGACCCTGAGCAAGCTGCATATTGGGCCAAACAAGGTTTTCAGGCGGCGTTAAGAGCAAATGCAATCAAACTAAAGCGAGCGGCGAATAGAAGGCCTAAGAAGTGAATAGAGTTAATCCCAAAAAACTACTCAATAGTAAATGGACCGTGGTAAAGCCGGTCAACAAAGAAAAGCATTTCATCATCGTTGAGGTTGAGTACGATGAAGATGCCACTGTTGACGAGTGCATTATCGAGGCGGTGATGACTAAGCGTCGATGGTCACTTGATTGGCGAGATTTAAATAATTCATCCCTATGGCTTGCTGGCTGGAAGTAGTCTCCTTGACTTCGATGGAGCTTTTTTGATTGCAAAAAGCCGATGCTAAGGTTGATGTTTTCAATCGCGCCATCATATTAAAAGTGAGGTTGGGTGCGAAACAACCTAGCCAATGATAATTGCTGAGCGTTGCATAAGGCTGCCGCCGGTCAAATCAAAAATCAGTTCCGAACAATTAATTAATATGCCTACTAGCCAAAATTCCGCTACTAATATCTCTTGCCCTAAATGTGCCTCAACCAATAGAGTGCCATCTGACCGGCTTGGCGATAAGCCTAAGTGCGCAAAATGTAAAATCGCTCTATTTCAAGGTAAGCCAATCGAGTTGACCGCGGCCAATGTGGCGACGGTGTTAAATCATAACGAGATTCCGGTTTTGGTCGATTGCTGGGCGCCTTGGTGCGGCCCGTGTAAGAGTTTCGCACCAATTTTTGAACAAGCAGCGCAACAACTTGAGCCCAAAATTCGCTTGGCAAAGCTTAATACCGAAGACCAGCAGTCGTTAGCGGGTCGCTGGCAGATACGCTCAATACCGACCTTGATTTTGTTCCGGGCGGGAAAAGAAGTAGCGCGTGTTTCGGGGGCGATGACACTTACTCAATTGAAACAATGGCTAGCGCAAAATGGCGTCGTTTAAGTTGTAGATTATTTACCACACCAAGTTAAAGGAAATTACGTATGCACACTATCGATATTATTTCAGACGTCTCATGTCCATGGTGCATTATTGGCTATCGCTCATTGTTGTCGGCATTGGAGCAATTAGACGCTCAAGATTCTGTCAAAATAAATTGGCGGCCTTTTGAGTTAAATCCGACAATGCCAGCTGAAGGCCAAGATCGTGTCGAGCATTTGCAGCAAAAATATGGTTTGACGGAAGAGCAATCTAACGCTAATCGTCAAAACTTAATTGATAGAGGTTTATCAGTTGGCTATCAGTTTGAGTTTGTTGAAAATGGTCGTGTGTATAATACCTTTAATGCGCATCGTTTGATTCACTGGGCCCAACAACATGACTTACAGACTGAGTTAAAACTCGCCTTGTTTGATCTCTATTTTCAGCAGGCAGGTAATCCCAGCAGCGATCAAGACCTATTGAGCTGCGTTGAAAAAGTTGGCTTACCGGTGCCGCAAGCTAAGGATATTTTAGAGTCCGACAAGTTTAAAAATGAAGTTCGTGCTGACCAGCAGCTAAGTCAGCAACAGAGTATTAGTTCGGTTCCAGCGTTTATTTTCAATCACAAATACCTTGTCTCAGGCGGTCAGCCAAAAGAAGTATTCATTGAGGCGATTGAAGCATTAAATAAAGAGGCTGCGGTTACTGCTTGAGTAAATTAGGCTTAAAATAATCGCGGTTGTGGGTGATAAATAGACAGCTGTTTGACGTATCCTTTTTTCAACAAGGCTTATTTTAAACAACAGTGTTTATATCGTTTGCCGCTGCCGCATGGGCAGGGCGCTTTTTTGCGAATACGCTGGGCCACATGCACATCCGCACGGTTTTGTTTGTAGAACGTTTCAAGTTGCTTATACAGTAATGGATGTTTCTGTTTTAAGCGTTTTGGGCGTTCGAAGAAGTACTCACTGGCTACTGAAAAAAATTCGGCATTGTTGGTTGCGCCGTAATCGCGAATATCACTTCTCCCCGACTGTATTTCAGCTATTTTACTAGCCACTAATGCTAGCCATGGTAGGGCATACCGTTGCTCGGCTATTTGGCGCGGTAGGCCGTCTATGTCGCCATCGGCCATATCAATTAAATGAGCGAATTCGTGGATAGCAACATTGCGTTTATCTAAACTATTATCGAAGCCCTGATGTAATGCCGGCTGACTTAATATCATCTTGCCACGTAAGTGTGCGGTGCCAACAAGCCCAGTTATATTAGAGTCGTGTTGGCCGAACTCAGAGTTGTCACTGAATGGATTAGAGACTAGATACACTGTATCAACTTTGACATAGCTCCAGCGCTTAAATCCCCAGGCCAAAATCACCGAACCTGAGGCGATTAGTATTTTATCGACCTCACTAACAATAAGGTCGTGACCGATAAATTCGGTATTGTATATGAACGCTAAACAACGCTGTTCAAACAACACTTTGTCGCTTACGTTTAAGCTCGAATAGAATGAAACTTTATTCTTTAGAACCTCTCGTTGCTGCTGGCTGATAACAATTTTTGCCGGTATTTCAGTCAAGAAAATTGCACCGAATTTTGAAAATAAATAGCTAAACACGTAGGGCTCTATTCGGTGGCTGATGTCTCGTTAGAGACTAGGAAAATGATAGATACTATAACAGCTCGCCTTGACTAAAATCATCGCTTACTGGCTGACCAGTTTGCGGCCGGCAAGAAGTTGATTTAGTCTTTAATCTGTTTGGCTTATGATGCTATTCAACTATTAATATAATTAACATTACTGGTCGTTTTGATATGAAAATTTTCCGATTGATTTTTACTATGGCGTTGTTAATAGCGCTGAGTACATCGTCTGTATTTGCAGCGAGTAAGGTCGATGCCAAATTTGAAAAGGTGATGGCAGCTCACTGGGCTGTTCAGCTTAAGCAAAGTCCCGAGTTTGCCACTAGTTTAGGGGTAAGAGATTATGATCATCTGTTGAGCGATCCATCGCTTGAGGCGTATGACGCTTCTATTCAAGACGCTAAAGAATTCATTAATCAGCTAGACGCTATCAAAGCCGATAAGCTGAGTGAGGCAAATAAATTGAATCACTCTTTGCTACTACTCGACTTACACAATGAGGTAGAAGCGTCAAAACATGGTGGTAAGTATCTAATCATGAATAATCGTTCAGGCCCACATTTAAGCCTAACGGGGATGTCGAGTCGTTTACCTTTTTTCAAACTGAGTGATTATCAGAGCTACGTGCAACGATTAGCATTGATGCCAGAATTTTTAACACGAGCAACGGCCCGGATTAAAGCAGGGCTTGATGCTGGCTGGGTGCAGCCTTGCGCCCCAATGAAAGGCTTCGAGCAGTCAATTGAAACCCACATTGTTGATAATGTTGACGACAGCACCTTTCTTTCGCCGTTTAAAGAGCGTCCAAGTATTGTCGATGAGCAGCGTTTCGCGGAGATGAAGTCAGAGGCCACCATTCTGATCAAGAACGATATTCTGCCGGCCCTACAACGTTTCAAAGAATTTTATTTACAGCAGTACGCGCCTAAATGTCGGGTCAATGTTGGCACTGATGATATGCCCGGTGGCAAGCAATACTATGACTATCAGGTTGCCTACTATACGACCACCGATGCTAGCGCTGATGATATCCATAAGGTCGGCCTTTCTGAGGTTGCTCGAATTAAAGCCGAAATGCTTGAGGTTATTAAACAAGCTAAGTTTGAGGGTAGTTTTGAAGAATGGTTAATTTATCTTCGTGATACGGCAGAGTTCTACCCGAAGCCAGCGCAAGAACGCATGCAAGTGGCGTCGACAATTTCTAAAAAGATGGATGGCGAGCTACCCAAACTGTTTGGTAAGTTGCCACGTATGCCCTACGGTCTGAAGGAGATTCCCTTAGACATTGCTGAGAAAACAACTACGGCGTACTACAGTAGACCTGCCGGCGACGGATCTCGTGCTGGGTTTTACTTTGTAAATACGACATTACTAGACACTCGGCCGTTGTATCAGCTTGAAGCTTTATCATTGCACGAAGCCGTGCCCGGGCATCATCTACAAATCGCTTTAGCGCAAGAACTTGATCTGCCTAATTTCAGAAAGTATGGCGGGCAAACAGTGTTTATAGAAGGCTGGGGCTTGTATTCAGAACGGCTTGGTTTGGAGGTCGGGTTCTATCAAACGCCTTATACTAACTTTGGTCGCCTTTCGTATGAAATGTGGCGTGCTTGTCGTTTAGTCGTAGACACCGGCTTACACAGTAAAGGCTGGAGTAGACAGCAAGCCATAGACTATATGGCCGCCAACTCAGGCCTGTCGATGAATAACATCACCTCGGAAGTAGATCGTTATATTTCATGGCCTGGACAGGCATTGGCGTATAAAATAGGTGAGTTGAAGATTCGTGAGCTAAGAGCAAGGGCTGAGAAACAGCTAGGTAATAATTTTGACGTACGTGAGTTTCACGATAAAGTACTCGAAAACGGCGCTTTGCCACTGTCAGTGCTGGAGCAAGTAATCGATCAATGGTTGATGACTAAAGTTTGATCACTAAAGTTTGAACCCTAAAGTTTGAACCCTAAAGTTTGAACCTAAGGGTTTAATAGTCTCGAGTTATAATTGTTAGGTCGAGCTCAATTAGAGATCTAATTGGGCTCGCATTTTTTTAACACTATGGAAGCCGCCTGACATTTCTGATATACGTTTCCCTGCACTATCTGTGACCACAAAATAAGGCACACCTTTGGCGCCAATTTGATCAAAGAATGCGCCACTAGCGTCGGCTAAAATTGGGGCATCATAGCGCTTGCTATAGTCCAGCACCTCGCGCATATCGTCGTCGCCAATGACAACCGTCGCCTGAATTCCATCGTCATTTACGCTACTAACCAAATTGTTGATCATCGGCGTAAGTGACTTACACGACGGGCACCATGGCGCTACGTACACGAGCAAACATTTATCTTGCTTGCAGGCGCCACCCACGTCGACATACTTGCCTATAAGCCGTGCACTCTGGTACTGGTTTAAGCTTGCTTTAGGCATGTCGTCAGGCAAATTTATAAGCCAGCCAACGAGCCCGATTATGAATAATATTGCTAGTTTTTTCATATAGGATCCTGAGTAAATAATACTGATCTTTTAATCTCAGCGTTGACCGCGCCAATGCTTGGTCAGGACAGGCTGACTATTAATTCGGATAGAGGCCAAACAAAAAAAGCCCATTTCTAATAATTAAAAATGGGCTTCTGATCGCAATAACCTCAAATTAATGATTAAACTTTCATCGTCTTTTTAATCGGTAAATCGCGAATTCGAGTTCCTGATGCGTGAAAAATAGCATTAGTGATACTTGGCAGAATTGGCGGTAAACCAGGCTCTCCAACGCCGCCAGGAGCCTCATCAGATTGGACTAAGTGAACGTATAAATCGGGCACCTGAGGCATTCGAGACACCGGATAGTCATAGAAGTTGTTTTGTACCACAGCACCATCTTTGACGGTGATTTCACTTTCCATTGCCATCGATAACCCCATGATCATGGCGCCTTCCATTTGCGAGCGAACTCGATCAGGGGTTATCACTAAGCCACAGTCGATTGCCGTATGCATTTCCAATACCGTCACTTTGTCATCGACAACGCTAACCTTAGTAGCCGCGGCCGCATACGAGTTAAAGCTCGCGGCGATACTGATGCCCCAGCCTTGTCCTTTTGGCAGCGTTTGATCGGCACCGCTTTTAGCAACAACTTCTTGCAGCACACCTTTAAAACGCGAAATTTGTAGATAGTACTGTTCTTTATCGCCCTGACCATAGTGCGTATAGGCTTTAAAACCCTCGGTTCGAGGATCAAAAGTGCGATCTTCACCGAGCAAATTAAGCCACATTTGCTGTGTGCTAATTCCGGCTTTAGCGGCTAGTTCATCAACAAATGAGCCAAGCGCGAAGGCGTTATTAATATTGCCAACAGAACGTAACCAACCGGTTCTCACGTGAGTGGTGACTTCTGGAGTCTCACAGCTCAAGTTTTTTATATCGAATGGAATATCGGCAAAGCCTAGCGATAAATCACCGTCGGTTAGGTGAGTGGTTTTGTCATTAAAAATCCAAGCTATGGGAGGCGCAACCACGCGCTGAATCCAGTTGTCGCTTCTATTGTCTTCGGTTAACTCGGCTTTAATATAATTAGCGGCGGTAGAATGATAGAAGCCGTGCTTTACATCATCTTCTCGGCTCCAAACTACTTTAACCGGCTTGCCGGAGGCTTTTGCCAATTCAACCGCTTCAATAGTAAAATCGTTCTTACTTTTACGACCAAAAGCGCCGCCCATCAAGGTAGTATTGAATTCGACGTTTTCGTAAGCTGTTTTGGGGTCCCAGCCAAGCTCTTCTAAGACTAAGTTTTTGCCCCACTGAGGAGCTTGTGTGCCACTCCATATACGGCACCGATCGCCTTCAATTACCGCTGTTGCAGCAGGTGTTTCCATCGACATATGATGGTGGTACGGTACGGTATAAGTTGCTTCGATAGTTTTAGTACTGTCGAATTCGTGAGCATAAACGTCACCTTCAACTCGCGCCTCTTTACCCTTGATAGCGACTTTTTTAATCAGGTCTTGCTTATAAGTCTCGGAATCGTGTGATACATTTTCGCCATGATCCCACTCAATTTTTAGTTTCTTCCGCCCTTCAATTGCAGCCCAAGTATTAGTCGCCAATACCGCGACTCCAGACATTGGCTTTACATTGACTGGAAAGCTTCGGTCTTTTAGACGAATAACGTCAACCACACCACTTACTTTTTTCGCCTCAGTAGCATCAAACGATTTAACTTTACCGCCAACAACCGGCGGCCGTTCGATACTTGCGATCAACATGCCTGGAAGTTGAATGTCCTGTGCATAAGTGGCTTGGCCCGTGACGATTTGATCCAAGCCTTGCAACGCAATGTCCTCTTTGCCGATTAAGGTGTAGTCATCACTGTCCTTTAAGGTTAAGGATGCGACATCAGGTATTGGCAGTTTTGCGGCGGCGGTGGCAAGTTCAGCGAACGACAAGCTTTTGTGCTGATAAATCACTTGGTGATTTTGAGCTTTCACTTTGCTCTTATCAACGCCCCACTGATTAGCGGCCGCTTGTTCTAGTAAGTCTCGTGCCGTCGCTCCCATTTGCCTTATGTGTGCAAAGTGATTGCGAATTGACGCTGAGCCACCGGTGTTTTGGTCACCGTATTTTGGGTCAGCGTTACCCAGAACTGCGTTAACTCGACTCCAATCAGCACCGAGTTCATCAGCAATGATTTGCGGAACACTGGTGAGAATGCCTTGGCCCATTTCCGCTCGATGACAAATGATGTCGACACTGCCATCTTCTTTGATGGTCACAAAGGTACCCAGTTGTTGTCCGAAGCCATCGGTATTGTCGGCCACTGGCATGGCTGATGCTATTGCCGTTACGCCTAGGCTGCCGAGCGCACTACCGAGCATTAATACGCCACCAGTGCGACCGGTTAAGGCCATAAATTCTCTACGATTAAGATTCTTAACTTGGCTCATGCTTTCACCTTCTGCAGATTAACGGCGGCTTCTTTAATCGCCTTCTTTATTCTTGGATACGTGCCACAACGACAAATATTGCCTTGCATGGCGGTTTCGATTTCCGCATCCGAGGGCGAGGCATTGCTTTCAAGTAGTGCCGCCGCGCTCATGATTTGACCACTTTGACAATAACCACATTGAGGGACTTTATTGGCTACCCACGCAGTCTGCAGCGGGTGCATAGCTTGTTCACTGCCCAATCCCTCGATGGTGGTAATGGTTTTGTCTTGCGCGGCCGATAACGGCGTAACGCATGATCGAATTGCATTGCCATCCAAGTGAACTGTACAGGCGCCGCACAATCCTAGACCGCAACCAAATTTGGTGCCAGTAAGTTCAGCCATATCACGAATCGCATACAATAGCGGCATTGCTGGATCGGCGTCCAATGACAAGGCTTTGCCGTTGAGAGTAAGTTTGACCATGTAATTCTCCAATTCTAAAGGGGCAGGTAACGGGCTTATTCAACCTTAGCTCAATTGCATCAGCTTAGTTGTAAGCGTTCGAATTTATTGTTTTAGCGTGACATCGGTTAATGCTAGAGGATTTGGTACAAGCATTACCCCGCGTTCATCACCAAACTACACTATTATATCAGGCGTTTCAAAAAAACTAATGATTGAAACGCTAACCTAGAAACCGACGCAATATCGGTGCGCCTCTTCAACCACAATCGCATGCCGTCGAGCTAGGGCGGCCTGGTCTTTGTCATAGCCACCACCGATCACTGTGGCTAACGGTATACCAAGATCGCGTACCGTTTTAATGACCATCGCTTCGCGCGCCCGTATACCCTCTAGACTGATATTCAACATGCCTAGAGGGTCATCTTCGAAGACGTCGACACCGGCATCAAAGATAACTAAGTCAGGTTGGCTGCGGTTGAGTGCTCGGTTTAAGGTATCTGTGACAATGTTTAAATACTCTTGATCGCCGACACCCTTTTTAACCTCGACGTCGATATCACTGACCGCTTTTCGGTGAGGGAAATTTTTTTCGCAATGAATTGAACAGGTGGTTATCTCCGCAACATCTTGCAAGATAGTCGCCGTGCCATCACCCTGATGCACATCGCAATCGAAGATCAGCACTCGTTTAACTTTAGATTGGCGAACTAGCGCCAATGCCGCAATTGCAAGGTCGTTGAGTATGCAATAGCCAGAGGCGAAATCATAATGCGCATGGTGGGTACCGCCAGCTAGATGACAGGCTAGGCCGTTTCTTAGTGCTAGGCTAGCCGTGAGGAAAGTGCCATTCGGTGAAATTAGTGTGCGTCTAACTAAGCCTTCTGACCATGGCAAGCCCATGCGACGAACCTCTTTATCGCTTAAACGGCCGCTAATGAACTTATTTAAATAGTTGGGGCAATGGGCAAGTTCCAGCAAATCCAATCGTGCTTTTCCGGGGCGATAAACGTTGTCGGCACTAGCAATGCCTAGCGTCTGTAAGTGCTCGAGCAGTAAGGCGAATTTTTGCATAGGGAATCTATGCCGTTGCGGAAAATCGAAGCTGTAATGTGGACTTGAGACTAAGGGTAGAAGCACGGGCGTATGATTGAGCAGGTAATAAGTGTCTGAGACCTCAGCATAACTCGACGAACGAATGAAAATGCCTGTAATGCCTACACTTTTTGTTGAAAAACTTGCCAATAGCTAGCTATTAGCCGCGTTTTCCGCCTCAACTGGATACATTCCAAGCTATTTTTATTTCGTCCCTGAGTTATGCTGAGGTCTCTGTCTATTATAGGCTAGAAATTTTAGCTTAAGTAATTCAGTAGCAAGAGTAGCGCTATTCTATTGTAATTAGAACCATGTATGAGATGCTTCGGAAATCTAATCACAACCGAACAAATTGAAACCAGCAGTGCAGATAATCATCGTAATAGTAGGCCTCTTTTTGCTTGGCTTTTTGGCTCGTCGAGTTATCTCAGAGCCAGTCTATATCGTTAAATGGCTGAATAATTTCATCATTTATTTAGCCATGCCTGCATTGATATTGCTGAATGTTCCGTTCTTAGCGTTATCGGCGGAAATGATGATTCCAGCTGGTGTTGCTTGGGCATGGTTGTTGCTTGGCTCTGCGCTGGTTCTAAGCATGTCTCGATTATTGTCTTGGCCAAGGGCTACTGAAGGCGCGATGCTGTTGTTAGTGACTATGGGCAACACCTCCTTTTTAGGCTACCCAATGGTGTTGGCGTTCTTTGACGAAACGGTCCTAGGGTATGCGATTTTCTTTGATCAGCTTGGCGGTTTTCTTATCTTCAGCACCTTTGGTCTTATCGTCATAGCTCTTTACACGCCCTCTAAGTCTGATCAAGCCGCGCGAGTAGCGCCGTTACAAATAATCAAGAGAGTGTTTACCTTTCCACCGTTTATAGCCTTAATCATTGCGGTTTTTATTCCGCTTGAAAATGTTATCGATTGGGCAAGTATGCCTTTGAGTGTGCTCGGTAAGTTGCTGATGCCGGCGGCTTTATTTGTTCTTGGGGTTCAGTTTCAGCCAAAACTTCTGCCCGAGCATAAAATACCCTTGTTCTCGGCCATCGCCTTAAAAATGATAGTCGCGCCGATGATCGCCTTATTGATTGTTGTTAACGTGGGCGCCAATGCCGATATTCGCTCGGCAAGTGTCTTTGAAGCGGCAATGCCAAGTATGATTACGCCTGGTTTAATGGCGATGCATGCCGGCATCGCTCCGCGATTTATAGCAACCCTGTTGGGGTATAGTACGGTGTTCGCTTTTATTTCATTACCGCTAATTGCTTGGCTGCTCACGGCTTAGTTACTTACTGCTTAGTTACTTACTGCTTAGGTTTACCATATGACGTTTAAACTCTCTGTATTAGATCAGTCTTTCACCCGCTCGCCAGAGCAGGCACCGCAAGCATTTCAAGAAACCATTGAAATCGCTAAGCTTGCTGAAAAATTGGGCTATGAGCGATTTTGGGTCTCCGAACATCATGGCTTCGCGACTCTAGCCGGCAGTGTGCCAGAGGTTCTATTAGCGGCTTTAGGTGCGGCCACCAAGACCATTCGACTTGGCTCTGGTGGCATTATGTTGCCGCACTATAGCGCCTATAAAGTGGCTGAGAGTTTTTCGGTGCTAGCAAATTTATATCCCGGCCGTATAGACCTAGGCCTCGGTCGAGCACCGGGTGCTGACATGGCTACGGCGGTTGCACTGGCGACCGATGGGAGGCCTAAGTTTGAGCGTTTTCCGCAACTGGTAGCTGAACTAAGCAAGTTCTTACGAGATGATGTAACGTCGCCTGTGGTAAGCCCTAAACCACCTAGAAATCTGCCGATTTGGATGTTAGGTTCAAGTTCTGATAGTGCTGAGCTTGCGGCCCAAAGGGGCTTGCCGTATAACCTTGGCTTGTTTATTAATCCAGAAGCTGACAACCGTTTAATACGATTATATAAACAGTATTTTCAGACTAATGGAGACAGCCCGAAGCCGTATGGAATGATCACCATGAGCGTATTTTGCGCCGACACTGAAGAGCATGCTAAGGCACAACAGCTCGCGTTTGACGTGAATTTTTATCGTTACATTACTGGCCAAAGAGACTCGTCAAGTGGTGGAGGTTTGTTTACACCTGAGCAAGCTCAAGCATTTCCGATGACACCTCAATTACAGGCTTTTATTTCCTCACGCAATAAAAATCGGGCGGTAGGGTCACCAGAACAAGTCCGTCAGCAGGTGAGTGCTATTGCTAAAAATTACGCGGCGGATGAAGTGATGGCAGTGACCAATATGTATCACTTTGAAGACCGTAAAAATTCATTTAAATTGCTGATGCATGCATTTTCATAAGCTCGCATTTAGAACAATCAATAATTCGCTGATCACTACTAGTTGACTGGCATTAAACTTCGCGCCTTGCGCACAAAACCAAAACCGTTTTTGGCAGTAATTTATGGCTAAGCAGCAAGATCAATCTGCCAACATCCCGTTAGGGTTGGCATTCGCATTATTTGGCTTTGCCATTTATTCAACCCACGATGCCGTAGTGAAATCACTTCAGGGCTATCACGTTTTTCAAATAGTATTCTTTGCTATGTTGTTTAGTTACGTGCCGTTCTCGATAGCACGAATTGTTGAAAACAAACCGCAATCGATGTCACCGGCGAATCCTGTTCTATTAGTAACTAGGGCGTTCTTGCACGTCGGCGCATTATGTTTGGGGTTTTATGCTTTCTCAACTCTGCCTATGGTCGAAGCGTATGTGATTCTATTTTGTACCCCACTAATAATATCGGTGTTGGCTATCTGGTTTTTAGGTGAGCATATTGCTCTGGCCAGATGGTTTGCTATTGTGATGGGTTTGGTTGGCGTTATTATTGTTTTGAGGCCATCGGTCGAAAGCCTCGAAGCGGGTCACTTCGCGGCGCTTGCAGCGGCTTTTTGCAGCGGCACAACAGCGGTTATATCACGTAAAATTAGTGCAACTGAAAACATGGCAACAATGATCCTATTCCCATTACTCGCCACCATAATCGTTTCCGGTAGTGCTTTGTATTTTGTTTATAAGCCGATGCCGCTTATGGATCTAGGGTTGATGTTTTTGGTAGGCGCACTTGGATTGCTGGGTCAATACTCTGTGTTAAGAGGTTTTCGAATGGCTCCGGCCGCCTATGTTGGACCGATGCAATACAGCCAGATTGTCTGGGCCATTTTATTCGGATACTTGTTTTTTGACGAATCAATTGATAGATGGGTCGTTATAGGGTCGATGATTACCGTACTGTCAGGTGTGGCGATTATCTTGCGTGAGCGTGCGGTTTCAAAAGTGCAGGCGAATCTCAATACGCGCAACGCACGCATGGTTGGTGCACCGATGATGAAAGCGGCAAAAGCCGATGAGCAAGAGCGACTTTAGCTACACAGGTAATCGCTAGGGCTTAGTCTCTTCCTACGCCAGCTAGTCGCTAACGTTATGTCATCGAAGTTAGGATGCCGCGTTGTCTAGCCGCCGATATTTTCATCAAGAAACTTGAGCAAGCGCTGATAAACCTTTGTTCTATTTTCAACGCTAAAGGCACCGTGACCTGCGTCGGCAAGATAGAGCCACTCAGCGGGGTTATTCGTTTTTTTCAAAGCAGCGCGCATTTTTTTCGAATGAAAGCTTGGCACACGGTTATCTTCATCGCCATGAATAAGCATCACCTTGGCTTGAATTTTAGCGGCATGAGTTAAGGGAGATTGGGCTTTTAGGTCTTCGCTATCAGAGCCGAGAACTTGATCTAAGTAGTTTCGGCCACGAAAACCCATCGGTATATCGCCCTTAACCTTCATTGCTTCTAGGTCGTAAACCCCGACGTAACCGATGGCACATTTATATAACTCTGGTGCCTTAACAGCCGACATTAATGCCGAGTAGCCGCCATAGCTGGCACCGTATATACATACGCGATCCTTATCTGACACGCCCGTGTCAATTGCCCAACGAGTTGCGTCTATCACGTCATCGACCATCACCTTGCCCCAATTTTTGTGGCCGGCTTCTTCGAAAGTCTTACCGTATCCATCACTTCCCCTGAAGTTGATTTGCAGGACGCTATAGCCTCGGTTGGCTAGCAACTGGACCTCTGCATCGTAGTAGGGGTAGTCACGTACTCCATGCGGCCCACCGTGAGGTAAGACCACTAAGGCGTTATTATTTTTATTATCCTGCTTGGGTGTGGTTAGGTAGCCATGCAGCTCTTGACCGTCACGTGCGTTTAACGAAATAGGTTTAACCGATGCCAATGTGCGCGGATCAATCCACGAATAGTTGGCCCACAGAAAGTCCGCTTTGCTGGTCTCGGTGTTGTACAAATAGTACTCGCCTGGATTAATATCGCTACTAACATTGAGTATCAATAGTTTTTCGTCATCACTATAGGTTTGAATTTGAACTTCTTGGCCGGCAAACGCATTTTTCAGTCTTTTATGCTGCATCACCAGCTTGGATTCGGTATTTACCAATGAGTAGCTGTAGTTATGAAGCGCTGGGTAAGAAGTCCCTACTGTTGGATCGCCGTTAGGATCAGTTTGCCAGAAATCCAACTCTGCCGTGTTGTCGAAAACGCGCGAGAGCTCTTTATTCTCAAGATCAAGTTGGAATAGACTGAGTATCTTGTCTTCGCCTACAGAGCCTGTCAGGTAAATCTTACTACCATCGTTGTTGATACTAAATGGCTTTAGGGCACCAGTATCGATATCCAGTGACGACGAAATATCTTTCCACGGCTCTTCTTTCGACGCTCGGTACACGGCTTTTCGGTTTTTATAGTCATCTGACCAAGTTACGAAGGTAACAAGCCCATTGTCGTTGGCAAAGACTCTAGCGCCCCTGTATGGAATAGTTTCTTTGCGTGTTTTCCGGCCGGTAATTATATTCATTTTACTGACAATCGGAAGAGTCTCTCGCCGGTCGTACCATCCGCTGTTAGATTGCGACCAAGGGTATTCGACTATGAGTACATTTTTATCGTCGTGCGGCAATACGTTGAGTAGTTCATGCGACGCATAAGAGTCTTTTTTGGAGACTAGTTTACTACCAAGCTTCTTGTCGCTAGCGCGATACCCTGCGAGCATTTTATTCGACTTATTATCGATATCAGTGGCAAACAGTTCTCCCGTCGGTATTGCCACATCAATGCTAGACCTTTTTTCTGCGAAGGTATAAATTAAGCGTTTATTGCTAACCCAGTACATGCTTGCTACTTCATTTTCGCTACCGGGACGAACACCGCCAATTAGCTTGCCATCACTCAACCTGGTGGTAATCATATAAACAACGTCGTTTTCTCGAACACGAGCTGCAATATGCTTGCCATCGGGTGATATTTTGATGTCTAAATAGTCACTACGCTTTACCAAGTCTATAAGTGGGATGGTGGTCGATTGAGCGAATGCCGGTGTGATTGTTAAAAGGCTTATGGCCATCAGGGCAAATATTATTGCTAGTTGCTTGGTTTGAATCATCTTCATCATCCTTGTTGGGCCGTCATCTATTTGGGCGAAAAAATTGTAAGTATCTTTAACCCAAACACTTATTAATGCAACCAGTTTTTAATATGCCACTATTTGCAATATGCCTCTACAATATGCCTCTATGTGGTGTAGGACGGGACTATTATTAGCGGACAGTATTTGGGCGCAAGCGAACTGATTTTTCAGTTTCTTTGTGCTTTTTGGTTGGCATCAATATCAGTAGGTGGATCGACGGCTTTTAAATTTCACTTAACCGCGGTCAAGTTCAGTCAGTTGCCGCGCTTGAATCGATTCCGTGCCGAGCTGACGACGATATTCGAAGCGTCAATCAATAAATTGAATATGTATTACGTGATGCCTTACTTAAAGCCGGTCGAGTTAAGGTTGTTCAAAAAGTTGTCACCGAGGTCGAGCAGCTTAAGTAAAAGAGCATTAGGGTCGCCGCAATGGTGTGCTAATTTTTTTCTACTTTACAAGGTTATGGTTTGTCAGAGCCTTTCTCCGAAAGTCGATAAATCAGTATCGCTGCTTTTTGCGTATTCTTTAGCAAACTAGTCATATCAGCAACTTCATCTTTAGTATGACCACCACGGCCCATTAGACCTAAGCCGTCTAACGCCATATCCACTAAGCCTGCGGTAAACGATATGTCAGCCGCACCGGCATTCCGAGGGTTTACTGGCGTAACAACGTTGTAGCCTAAGGATTCACTTATGTTGCTATAGAGCGCCAGAAGAGCTCGGTTCTCAGCAGTAGGGGCCATTGGTGGATAACCAGGCTCGAAGGTTAAAGTGGCTGAGGTATGGGCTAGATTATCGGCGACAATTTTCTGCATTACGGTTTTAGCGTTGTCTAGCTCTTGCATTGATAGCGCTCTAATACCGCCAGTAACTTTAGCGGTTTTTGCAATCACATTACTCTTGCCAAAGGCAGAGCCATTTGAGCTGGTTTGGTCGTACTCAATGCTGGTGCCAGCAACCACCACGCCTGGGTTAAAGGTTAGATCACCAGTGCCGGCAAGCTGCAGACGGAATTGATCAATAATCCTTGCGGTCTCGAAAATAGCGCCATAACCAACCTCGTCTTGAAAAATCTGTGATGAGTGAGCGGGTTTACCGCTCACGTCAAGCTGCCATTGGACCGCGCCGCGGCGGGCGATAACAGCGGTATTAATATTGCTGTCACCGTCTTCGAAACCCAGGGCGATATCCGCCCATTGGGCTGCTTCAATCAGAACTTTTTTAGAGTCTGATAGGGGCCTGCCGCTGTGTTCTTCGTCACCGCTTAAAACCACCCTAATGTTTATCCCTTCAAGCAAGCCTAATTCATGCAGTGCGCTTAGTGACTCGATAATGATAACGTCGCCACCTTTCATGTCCGTAATACCGGGCCCGGCTACGTATGATTGGTCGATACGCATGAACTTTTGAAAAGAATCGTTTTTGCCAAAGACTGTGTCTAAATGACCAATCAATAAGACCTTAGGACTATTAGCAATGCTGGCCGTATGCGATGCAAGTAGATGGCCAGCGCGATTGAAGTGAGCGCCCTCTATCCATTGGGTTTCAAAATTAAGCTGATTGAATTGCGCTTTAAATAAATTACCCACTTCCTCAACGCCTGCAAAATTCATTGTGCCGCTATTTATATTGACGGCGCGTTCGAGTGTTTCGAGTGCTCGCTCGGAGTTTGATTTTACTTGTGCGGCAATACTTTTCTCAACAGAGTCTAATGCTAAAGCACTGCCGTTATTAAATAGTAGTGCGAATATAAGGCTTAAATTGATGATTTTCATAGAGTCTATTGATTGTCGAGTTATCGCTTTAGTCTAACGCATGAGTGTGTGATCATTAGCCTAGTAAACTTAGATTTTAGGAAAACCTAACATGAATCCTCGCGCGATCGCGTCAATAGTTGGCTTGCTTGGCAGTGCCATCAGTTTAAAGTATGGCTTTGCTGGCTCTAAATCGATTTCGAATGTCGCCAGCGACGAACATGTTGTATTTTTCACCACTCATACTCGTTACGATCATCACTCGGACAGTTGGAACATACCGATTCAAGGTTGGGTTTACGAGTTATCTAGTCGCCCGATTGTGCGCGCGATGTTCGGCGAATTATTGGATCGTAAGTATGGTCTGAAAAAAAATTCGGTTACCGAAAGTAATTTTAGCTATCGAACCCAATTGCTTACCGCTGATAACGAGCGCGGAAGACGAATTGTGATAAATTTGTTGGGCCGCCGATATGAGTTACCGAAGAGCGAGCCGAACGGCCACTTTAAGTCAGTCATTTCAATACCCGCCTCCGAGCTCGATGCGTATTTGAATAAAGTTAGTGAAGAGAACTCAGAGCAAATACCGTTTACCTTAGTGTTGCGCCCGAGCGATACTCGAGAATGTACGGGTAAAAGCTTGATAATTGAGAGCGGTGGGGTTTCGATTATCAGTGATATCGACGATACGGTTAAGCTTAGTTATGTAACCGACCACAAAAAACTATTCGACAGCAGCTTCTTTCAAGATTTTATGCCAGTCGATGGTATGCCTGAGTTGTATCGCCGTTGGCACAAACAAGGCGCTAAGTTTCACTATGTGTCCTCTTCGCCTTGGCAATTGTATGAACCCCTTCAAGAGTTCATGGATCAGCATGAATTTCCGCAAGCATCATTTTCTCTTAAAATGATTCGCTTTAAAGATCAAACCTTCTTTAATCTATTCAAGAGTGCGATCAAGACCAAACCTCAGGCGATAGAAGCAATTTTGCGACATTACCCTAAACGGAGATTTGTTTTATTGGGAGACAGTGGTGAGAAAGATGCCCAGGTGTACGCGCAAATTGCCAATGATCACCCTGAGAAAATCGCTAAGATCTATATTCGCAATATTAATGCTGATACGCGATTAGACGAGTTTTATGAAACGGTGTTCGACGGCTTACCAAGATCGCTTTGGCAAACCTTTGAAGATCCTGACGAAATAGAAACAAGCTTACCCAAGCCATAAGTAATTCAAATCCGTCACTTGTTAGTCAATCGTTCAGCATCAGCTGTTGCGCAATGTGGCCGATGTTCGCTAAGGTATAAGCAAGCTAAGGCGACTTTTCCACAAAAGCTGTGGATAACTTTGTGAGTAGATTTAGCCAGCCCATAGGCGATCTATATTTGTTAAGGCTGATTAAAAAATGAGCAGTGGTTAAACCGCGCTAAGGTTTTACGGGTTACATTTTTCACTCACTTTAAAGCCGCGCTTTAACAAAATCTAAGCCACTGCAAATAGCCTCGACTTGAGCCAATATACAATTCTCATCATCAACCATTGGGCTGTCAGGATAGACTTCAGTTGTGGTGTTATACGTCGCGTCACTGAAACCTGTGCATAAACCTAATTTTTTAGTGGGGTAATTAATGACGCCTGTTTGAGTGGTTAATTCACCAATAATTCGGCCGCTGGCATCAGCCGGAGCAATATGTGTGACTTTGCTGACCGCGTTGATGATGTGAGCTTGAAAATCATCACATTTATTCTCTGTGTCACCGACCAAATAAAAGCCATCCGGTATTTGCCAAAATGCATGAAAGACGTTGTCTCTAGCGGCGAGAGCGGGTCTGAATTCGCTGTTATCGGAATCGGTAGTTTCATGCAGGTCTATATGCACTGTGATCTTAGACTTCAACGCGGTGATATAGTTTACCAACGCGGCCGATTCTTCGGCTTCGCTGTGCAGATTAAATGAACGGTTAGGATCAATAGCATTAGGGTTCCAGCGGTTGATTGTCTCGTAACCCCAAGGGCTAATGCACGGAGCAACAATGATATAGAAGGTATCCGCATAGGCGGTCATCCGCGTTTCTATAAATCGAACAGCGCCTTGCACTCCGCTGGTTTCATAACCATGAACGCCGCCTGTAATCAGCGCGATTGGTTTGTCGGTGGCGTGACCTAGACTTTTAACAGCGAGTAACGGGTAACGTTCAGTGTCGTAACTTAATGCGCCGTACTGCTGAATATCAACAACGCCATCTAAAAGCGTTAATCTGTTTAGCACTTCTTGCTTATAGGATCGTTTAATTTCTTGTTGTTGAAGCCATTGTTTGCGTTCGGCGTTGCTCCATGGCTGGTTTTCGGTGCCAATTGAGTAAGGTTTTTCTTGCTTCATATAAAGACTCGGTTATTACCGTCAAGTTTTAGTAAGGTCACATTTTCACATCACTTTGTTGAAGAGATGACATATAGTGACATCATCTTAAACGTAATAGTTTTAAACATGAAAAATTTATCATTAGTAGTTCTGTTGTTTTTGGTCTTAGCGCTAAGTGCCTGCAATCAAACCGCAGACACATCAAGTAGCAACGCTGATTTGCTAAAGACCGAAGGTGAAGCTGAGTCGCCGACACTTGCTCCGATTGCAGCACCTGAGCCTTCTCGTTTTGATATTTACGCCAAGGTAGCGCTGAATCCAAGCCTTGATGGACTTAGCGACAATCAGAAGGAAATGGTTAGTTTATTAATTGACGCTGGCAAAATTACCGATGACATCTTTTGGCAACAAGTTTGGGGCGATAGAGCCGCTTTACTTGATGCTATTGACGACCCAAAGGCAAAACGTTTTGCCGAGTATAATTACGGACCTTGGGATCGCTTAGACTCTGACCAGCCTTTTCTGGCAGGCTATGGTGAACGGCCCAAAGGTGCAGGCTTCTATCCTTCGGACATGACTAAGGAAGAATTCGAGGCATGGCAACAACCGGGCAAAGATGGGCTATATTCAATCGTAAAACGAAATGCCGATGGCACACTTAGCCTGTCAGACTATAGTGACGAGTACGCTAGCGAGATCGAACAGATTTCGTCATTGCTGTTGCAAGCCGCTGCATTGGCAGACGACAAAGAGTTTGCAAATTACTTAACACTGCGCGCTAGTGCACTCAAAACCAATGATTATCAAGCCTCAGACATGGCTTGGATGAGTATGAAGGATAACCCCGTTGAAGTTGTTATCGGTCCAATCGAAACCTATCAAGATGCGCTTTATGGCTACCGCTCCGCTTTTGAAACCTTCGTGTTAATCAAAGATCGGGCTTGGAGCGATCGATTATCTCGGTTCGTAAAATACATGCCAGAGTTACAACAAGGCTTACCTGTAGAGGCGAAATACAAAGCAGAAGTACCTGGGTCTGATTCCGATTTAAACGCCTACGACATGGCCTATTGTGCAGGTGACTGTAACTCTGGCTCTAAGACAATTGCGATTAACCTTCCGAATGATGAAGTCGTTCAATTAGCTAAGGGCACTCGTCGCCTACAAATCAAGAATGCAATGCAGGCCAAGTTCGAACAGATTTTACAGCCGATCTCGCTTGAGTTAATCGCTGAAGACCAACGTAAATTTATTACTTTCGACGCTTTTTTTGCGAATACCATGTTTCATGAAGTGGCGCATGGCTTAGGCATTAAAAACACATTAGATGGTAACGGCACGGTTAGACAAGCACTGAAGGAGCACTCATCGGCATTAGAAGAAGGCAAAGCTGATATTTTGGGTTTGTATATGATTCAGAATATGCGCGACAAAGGAGAGATCAGCGAAGGAGAGTTAATGGATAATTACGTTACCTTCTTAGCCGGTATTTTCCGCTCAGTACGTTTCGGTGCTAGCAGTGCTCATGGTCGCGCAAACATGATTCGCTTTAATTACTTTAGCCAAGCCGGAGCGTTTAGTCGAGATGCAGAAACGGGCACCTATCGTGTAAACGTGGTTGAATTTGAGCAAGCAGTGAAAGATCTAAGTCGAGATTTATTGGTACTTCAAGGCAATGGTGATTATCAAGCGGTTAGCTCATTTGTCAAAAATCAAGGCAATGTAAGTGCTCAATTACAAGCAGATTTAGATCGTCTTGGGGCCGCCAGTATTGCGGTCGACATCGTCTACAACCAGGGGCATAGCGTTCTCGGTTTATAGCACTTCGCGCTGCAGTTTGAGAGTGTCGCCGCGCGCTTCACTTTCAAGCTGATAATATCCGATTATCAACAATCGTCGAGGCTATCGTCATCGAAGAATACATAACACCTTGGTTACGCGACCATCGACAATACGCCCTTCTTGCTGTGCCAGCTATCGCCTTTATTGAGGCCATTGTTGGCGTTGGCTTCTTTATACCGGGAGTAATATTGCTGTCTGTTTGCACAATACTCTATACCGAGCAAATAGCCACTCTACAGCAAATGTTGCCACTTGCGTTTTGCGGTGCTTTATTAAGCGATCATTGCGGTTTTTACATTGGTAGGTTGACCGGGCGGCGCTTTCATAAAACCAAATTTGCCCATAAGCGTGCCGAGATAATTGAAAAGGCCGAGGCCAATATCGTTAAATATGGGGCTTTCGCAATCTTCTTCGGTCGATTTATGACGCCGATTCGGAGTATTGTTCCGCTTTTAACAGGTGCCAGCGGCATGCCAAGGTTGCGATATACGGCTTACGATGTATTTGCTTGCGCTGTGTGGACACTTGCCCTAGGTGGCCTAGTAGTCGGCTTAGATACTTTCTGGGGTTAACTAGTCGGTTGTTTACGGCTGTTTGGCAATCAGCAACCGTAAACCAGCGTCATTAAGAAAATTTGCGTAATATCAATTACGTATAAATCTGTGACTAAAGCATCGCCCCAGAAAAGGTTCAATTTGCAAGTCAGCGCACTAATTTTATCTTAATGTGAAAAGTTAGTCGCAATAGCGCTATACATTCTTATCGATAGCGATATAGTGTCTTGGCTCTGCAGGGAAAGCTGGTTAAAGTCCGGCACTGTCGCGCAACGGTGTTAATCAAGTAGCTTACTTGGTTTCAGTCCGATTGCCTGCTGAGTTTAGCGACACCTCGCATCTAGGTAATTGAGAATAATAAAGGCGATCTGTCCATTCTCATTCTTCCATTAGCATCGAGCTGTTAATGAAAGGCATTTATTTGCCAAACTCTTATATGAGGCAGCATGCAAAAAAACACTCCAAGGTCTACCGCGCCGACGGTCAGACGGTTACAAAAGAAGCAAAATCTAACACTCCCAAATTTATCCACAGAAGTTGATGAGATCAACGCGGCGTCACTTCGTGTTGAGCATTCTGACGGCCTGTTAACCAACCTAGATGTAGTCGAGATTACCGATGCTTTGGAGCAATCTGCGCTCGAAATTGGCTGTGAACTTGATGATGAAAATCAAGGGTTTATTGATCAGTTATGCTTGCAAGTTGTTCAAGCGCTAGCACATGATCTCTCCGCATCAGAAACCATTGAAGCCGACGACATTGATGTTCAAGTTGAAATGATATTGATGCTTAATCAACAGACAGAGTTAGCCAAGGCGTATCTTCAGCGCCAAACGATAAACTGACACATTAGTTTATCCAAAACTACCGCCAAAAAGCCTTAGCTGGTAAAAAATTAGCTAGCCGCTTTTTACGCGGTGGTTACGTTATTATCTAGGCAACCCAACCATTAATTGATAACGTTTATGAATCTCTTACATGACATCAGTTGGGTTGTGCCGCTGCGCAATGATCTACTAACGCCGATATTTCAGTTTTTCACCTGGCTTGGTTATCCAACCTTTATGATGCTTATCTTGCCTTTAGGTTATTGGCTATGGGGCAAAGATAAATTTACTCGCGTTGCAATAGTGGTAATAATTTCGACTATTCTCAATGCCTTTCTAAAAGATTTTTGGGAGAACCCGAGGCCTGATTTAATGTTTCGGCTCGACGGTCAAGTTGGTCAGTCTTTTGGCATGCCATCGGGCCATGCGCAAGTGTCGGCCGCTTTGTGGTTTTGGGTTGCCTATGAAGTTCGCAAAATCTGGGCGTGGATAGTTGCCACCGTGGTAGTCAGCGGAATCTGTTTTTCTCGCATTTACCTAGGCATTCATGACCTAGAAGATATTCTTGTAGGGCTAAGCATCGCCGCTATCAGTTTGTTTTTGTTTAGCATTCTGTTTGGCCAGAAACTGAAGATACTAAATCAGGTACCACTATGGTGTTGGTTAATTTTCATAGTGCTTTCGGGGTTTTTCGTTAACTCGGCATGGCCTAATGCAGAGCACTCAATGGGCGCTGTTGCTTTATTTGGGCTTTTATTTTCATGGTCGATAGGGGCTGCCATAGAGCCGATGTTGGTTGATTTTAAACCTGCGAAACGGGTATGGAAGATGATTTTGATCGCAATCATAGGAATCACAGGTTTAATGCTTTTGTTTACTGCAGCGAAGCCAGTGCTTAATCTCTTTGAGCCACTTTTAGCCGCCACATTTCGCTCGGCACTACTTGGTATTTACATTACTTTAGTCGCGCCTGTGTTATTTAAACTCTGTAAGCTCAGTTCCCCAAGTTAACCTACTGGATTTAGTTCGATAGCATTACCATACGCCAAAACCAATTTGACTTAGTTAGCGAGATGCACCACTCATGTTAAAACCAATTTTACGCGCACTTACTTTTGCCGCGGCTGTCTCGAGTAGCGTCGCGGCTGAAGTCCAAGACTCATATCTCTGGTTAGAAGATATTGATGCTGATACATCGATGGACTGGGTGCGTTCGGCGAATGCTGAAACAGATAAACGCTTTAGCAATGATCTGCTTTACAAGGAGATTTACAGCGACGCGTTAAGCGCGCTCGACAGTAAAGACAAACTACCCGAAATTAGCATTATTGGTGATTTTGTTTATACCCTAAAAAAAGGTGCTGAGCATCCGCGGGGCTTGTATCAGCGAACTAGCCTTATTGATTTCAAATCGGCAAAGGCAAAATGGACAACCGTTCTCGACATCGATGCAATGTCAGAAAGAGATCAGGTTAAATGGGTCTTTCATGGAATGGACTGTCTTAAACCAGAATATCGAAAGTGTTTAGTCTATTTATCCCCGGGCGGCGGTGATGCTCATGAAATGAAAGAGTTCGATTCAAAAACTCTTAAGTTTGTGAGCAATGGTTTTTCGTTACCAGTGGCTAAAATGCGCGTCAGTTGGATCGATCAAGACCAGTTATTCGTGGCAACTGACTTTGGCGCGGGATCACAAACGGATTCGGGTTACCCACGCATAATCAAGATATGGCAGAGAGCAACAAAACTTGAGCAAGCAAGACAGATTTTTGAGGTTGGCCAGCAATCTGTCGCGGCCAGCGTTCATAGATACAAGCATAGAGGCCAAAATACCGACTTGTTAGTTGATCAACCTAGTTATTGGGCTCGTACTTATCATCAGCTTATTGACAACAAAGTGGTGCCCTTGGTATTGCCCGAAACGGCTATTATCTTAGACATGATTGATGGCGAGTATCTGGTTTCGTTACAAGATAATTGGTCATTTGATAATCAAACTTACTCTCAAGGATCGTTGCTGTTGATTCCCCCGTTGACCTTGATTAACGCTAAAGGAAAGGTGAATTTACTGATTCAGTCTACACCATCGGCGATAGTTGAAAACGCTATAGTGGCGAAAGACAGCATCGTAGTGACCGTTCTGGAAGATGTGAAATCAACGGTATACCGTTATTCAAAAAACAACAAAGCTTGGCAAGCAAATCTGATTCAACTGCCGCAAGCCGGCCAAGTTACGATTGCGGCGGTTAGCGATACTACGGGAGAGTTCTTTGCTCGCTACGAAGGTTTTATAACACCACCAACTTTATACGTTGTAGGGAAATCAAGTCGTCCTGCGTTAGTGCGTCAACAGCAGGCTACCTTCGATTCAGATAAGCTTAAAGTCGAACAATTTTTTGCTCAGTCTTTGGATGGAACTAAAGTGCCTTATTTTGTGGTTATGAATCAAAAGACGAAACTAGATGGCACTAACCCGACCCATATGTTTGCCTATGGCGGATTCAGAGTGTCGCTAACACCCTCGTATTCAGGTTCATACGAAAGTTTAAATGGTGCTTATGGCAAAGCTTGGTTAAATCGTGGAGGGGTTTATGTTATCGCCAATATTCGCGGCGGAGGAGAATACGGCCCTGCATGGCATGCGGCGGCATTGCTCGAAAATCGGCATAAAGCATTTGAAGATTTTGAAGCAATTGCTGAAAATTTATTTACACGTAAGATTACTTCTCCAAAGCATCTTGGAATTGAAGGGCGCTCTAACGGTGGCTTGCTAGTCGGGGCTACTATGGTGCGTCGACCGGAATTGTATGGCGCGATTGTTTGTGGCGTTCCACTGCTTGATATGAAGCGATATAATAAGTTGCTCGCTGGGGCCAGTTGGATGGCCGAATATGGCAACCCTGATACCGATGATTGGTCGTTTATTAAGCAATATAGCCCCTATCAAAACCTTAAAAAAGGTCAGCAATACCCGCCAATTTTCTTCTTTACGTCGACTCGCGATGACCGTGTGCACCCTGGACACGCCCGTAAAATGGCGGCCAAGATGAAGTCTGCTGGTTATCAAGTCGATTACTATGAGAATATCGAAGGCGGTCACAAGGGCAGTGCTACCAGTGAACAGATGGCCAAGCGAGTAGCTCTAAGCTTTACTCACCTATGGAAACATCTTCGCTGATCTTTGCTAATAAGCGTCGCGCTAAAATCGTATAAAGGGGTGGTTATGAAAGTTTGTATGTTATTTCTACTGCTGATGCTAAGAATCAGTTTTGTTATTTACCAACACGGTCGAATGTTGAATATTCAAGCATTGCTGAGTTGCCGGTAGCAAGTCCTAGCGAGGTAATTGCCTATGGTAACGATCAATTGCAATTTGCTGAGCTTTGGTTGCCGCCCTCGATTAATTTAAACGATGTTCACTCGACAAAAGCCCCTCTACGCCGCCATCCATTGGTGGTGTTGGTGCACGGTGGGTGTTGGTTGAACTCGTTTGATATACGTCATACACATGCTCTGAGCACGGCGCTTGCACAGTCTGGTTATGCTGTATGGTCGATTGAGTATCGGCGCACTGGTGATCAAGGAGGCGGTTGGCCGGGTAGTTACGAGGATATAAAATTGGCTCTTGAGTACTTACCGAAACTGGCTGAATTCTCCGTGGACTTAGGCAATGTAGCGATTGCTGGTCACTCAGCAGGCGGTCATCTAGCGCTACTTGCCGGCGCTGATAAACGCTATGATTTTAAAGCGGTGATCGGCCTTGCTGCGATTGTTGATTTAGCCAAATATGCCAAAGGCAATAACAGCTGTCAGGTGGCCACGCCAAAGTTTATGGGTGGCACCCCTAGTGATGTACCTGGTGCCTATGACGTAGGCAATCCGACAAAACAAAATTTGCATCAAACTACCGTGTTATTACATGGCGATCAAGATTCGATAGTGCCAATAGCGCATGCCAAATCGTCACTTAGCCGGCAGCGCTTAATCGAAGGTGCTGGTCATTTTGATATGATTCATCCAGGCACCCAATCGTTCAGAACATTACTGCAAGAGCTCGCGCGAGCCTTTGCCAAACAAGGCTCATAAATGTTAGCTCCTGATAAAGTCGTAAGCTTAGACACGCTCGATCCGCTTAAGCTCAAGAGAAGTGAATTTATACTTCCAGCAAAAACCATTTACATGGATGGTAATTCGCTCGGTCCACTGACTAGCGCGGCTAAAAATAGAGTTGCTAGCGTGCTTGAACAACAGTGGGGTAATGATTTAATTCATAGCTGGAACAAGCATAACTGGATAGACCTTCCGCTTACCGTCGGCGATAAAATTGCTGCTTTAATAGGTGCTGAGAAGGGCCAAGGTATTGCCTGTGATTCAACCTCGGTTAACCTTTTCAAAGTGTTGGCCAGCGCTTTGAAAATAAATTTTCAGCGTCAAGTTGTATTGTCTCAATGTGATAATTTCCCTACCGACTTATACATGGTACAAGGCTTAGCTGAGTTTCTGGGCGACGAAGGTTGTCAGCTTAAGTCAGTTAATCAAGATTTGTTGTTAGACAGTTTAGATGACTCGATCGCCGTACTAATGTTAACCCAAGTGAATTTTCGCAGCGGGCGTCTGCATGATATGCAAGCCTTGACTAAACGAGCGCATGAAAAGGGTGTGTTGGTGGTCTGGGACTTAGCCCACAGTGCAGGTGCGCTAGAGATTGCCTTAGATCAATGCGAGGTCGACTTCGCGGTTGGTTGTGGCTATAAGTATTTGAATGGTGGCCCGGGTGCACCTGCATTCATTTACGCTGCGAAAAAGCATCATCAAAGTATGACCCAACCCTTAAGCGGATGGATGGGACATGCCGCACCGTTTGAGTTTGAACACGATTACCGAGCCGGTGAGGCGATGCTCAGATTTCTAGCGGGTACTCCAAATATTTTATCTTTAGTGGCTCTCGATGCCGCGCTGGAGGTGTTCTCGACAGTCGATATGGCCGATATCCGCGGTAAGTCGGTTGGCCTCAGTGAGCTATTTAT
>JAWUZB010000091.1:0-30718 GCA_034110505.1 Gammaproteobacteria bacterium | reverse complement strand
GTCGAACATGCGGTCGGCTTCATCAAGGATGATCACTTCTAGGGCGTCGAGCGCGAACACGCCCTGCTTAAAGTAGTCAATTATACGACCAGGGGTGCCGATTAAAACATCTACACCAGACTCAATGTGTTTACGTTGCTTCTCATAGTCTGTACCGCCGTAGGCTAAGGCCATTTTCAGACCGGTATGCGCAACTAATGCTTTACCATCCTCATGAATTTGTATTGCTAGCTCGCGAGTCGGGGCAACAACTAAAGCACGAATAGGGTTCTTCTTCTTCGATTCTTTAGCTGGGTTATTAAGTAGCTTATGAAAGCATGCGATCAAAAATGCGGCGGTTTTACCCGTGCCCGTTTGCGCTTGACCACTTACGTCTTTACCTTGTAGAGCAATTGGCAATGATATCGCTTGAATCGGCGTGCAAAACTCGAAGCCAATATCGTCGATGCCTTTTTGCACGTCTGGATGAATGTCTAACTCGGAAAAACGAGTATCGCTTAAATGTTTATCGGTCATGATTTTTGAACACTAATAAGTAAGCCCTGCGGAGTTATATTCTTGATCGCTAGAATGCTAAGCTAGTTAAATATTAGCGGTAACACCTTGCGAGAGATCCCCGGTACGGCTATTTTGGTTTGAACTGGTCTCATGCGATTTGCGCGATAATCTTCAATCTTCAAGCAGTGGGCTGTTATTAAGCAGTCATTTTCTGCGATTCGAACGAGGATATTAGTCGAAGACCAATTCCAGAATTTTTGTACTTGCAATATGCAAAATAATCCGCACACTATACCCTAATTTCCAAATAAATAGGCGAATAAGTTATGTCCCAAAACACCGTTGAAATCACAGATTCTAGCTTTGAGTCAGACGTATTGAAGGCTGATAAGCCGGTACTTGTTGACTACTGGGCAGAGTGGTGTGGTCCGTGCAAGATGTTGGCTCCGATATTAGAAGAAGTAGCCGCTGAATATGGCGACAAGCTGACTGTTGCGAAGCTAGATATTGATAGTAACCCCAATACTCCGCCTAAGTTCGGTATTCGTGGTATCCCGACTTTAATGCTTTTCAAAGAAGGCGATGTTGCTGCGACTAAGGTTGGCGCGATGTCTAAATCACAACTGACCGCATTCATTGACGAAAATATCTAATTTAGATTTTTACTTAGGACAGTGGTGTACAATTGGATTGCCCATCACTGCCAACGTTTAAATGCTGATGGGCTGAAAGTAAGGCTTGACGTCACTCTGAAATGCAAACCCTAATACGCTAGACATTCTACCAAGTAGCGTGATATTGTCACAACATACTTGCAGTCGCCGAGTCATAATCCAAAAAAGTTTCCCAGCGCGCCGATACCGGCAAGCTAAATTCAATTAGTTGTATGTAATTGCTATTGGCTACAGCGTCAGTTTAGGATCCTAATCGAAGGATAAAGAGCAAAGAGTCGCTCTAGACCATTTCCATTAAGATAAAAACACTTGGGTTCGATAATTCATGAAGTTCTATCTTTTTGCATAGACACTTCATAATGCTAATCATTCCACAGAAAACCATTAAGCACTATGTCAGCATCCCTAACCGATCTTAAAAAGAAAACCGCCACCGAACTAACCGAAATTGGTCGCTCTATGGAGCTAGACGGCATTGGCCGTATGCGAAAGCAAGACCAAATCTTCACTATTTTAAAGTCTCTTGCTAAGCAAGGCGAAGACATTGAAGGTGAGGGAGTGGTAGAAATCTTGCAAGATGGCTTTGGTTTTTTACGCTCAGCAGATAGTTCATATCTAGCTGGCCCTGATGATATTTATGTATCGCCAAGCCAGATTCGTCGCTTTAATCTGCGTACCGGTGATACGGTTGCCGGCTTAGTTCGCCCACCGAAAGATTCAGAGCGCTATTTTGCATTATTGAAAGTTGAAACTATCAACGGGTCAAGCCCTGAAGAAGCTCGCAATAAGATATTATTCGAAAATCTAACGCCCTTACACCCGAATAAACGGATGAAGTTAGAGCAAGAAAATGGCACATCAGAAGATTTAACCGGGCGAGTTATTGACCTTATAGCCCCACTTGGTAAAGGTCAGCGAGGTTTAATCGTTTCGTCACCAAAGAGTGGTAAAACGGTAATGCTGCAACAAATTGCCCAAGCAATTACCAATAACAACCCAGATGTAGAGTTAATGGTGTTGTTAATCGATGAGCGTCCAGAAGAAGTTACCGATATGCAGCGCAGTGTGCGTGGTGAGGTTATTTCATCAACCTTTGATGAACCAGCAGCACGACATGTACAAGTCGCTGAAATGGTTATCGAGAAAGCCAAACGTTTGGTTGAACATAAAAAAGACGTGGTGATCTTACTTGATTCTATCACTCGTCTTGCGCGTGCTTACAACACCGTAGCGCCAGCCTCAGGTAAGGTGCTAACGGGCGGTGTAGACGCTAACGCATTGCAGCGGCCGAAGCGTTTCTTTGGCGCGGCTCGTAATATTGAAGAGGGCGGAAGTTTAACGATTCTTGCCACCGCATTGATCGAAACGGGCTCTAAAATGGACGACGTGATCTACGAGGAATTTAAAGGCACGGGTAACATGGAAGTGCACTTAGAGCGAAAGATTGCTGAAAAACGTGTTTACCCATCGATCGTTGTGAATAAGTCATCGACTCGTCGAGAAGAATTATTGATGGACCCTGAAGAACTTCAAAAAGTATGGGTTTTACGTAAATTATTACACCCAATGAGCGAAGCCGATGCGATTGAATTTTTGTTGGATAAACTTAAAGCCACTAAGTCTAATGCAGAGTTTTTTGGTTCGATGAAGCGCTAAGACAAGGCTCTACTAGTCGATAGTGTAAGCATACTAGTAGTTAGAAAAGCATTGCCATTCGGCGATGCTTTTTTTGGGTTCGAATTTATGCGGTCAGAGAAGTCAAAACCGCAGCACTCAAGCAAGCGCCACCTCGGTTCGCGTCACCTGCTTGTGACAGCGGCCTTGGTGCTACCCGTCGTTGCGACAACTGTCGTTGCGACAACTATCGTTGCGACAACCATCGTTGCGACAACTGTCGTTGCGACAACTATCGTTGCGACAACTATCGTTGCGACAACTATCGTTGCGACAACTATCGTTGCGACAACCATCAAGTTTTGCAGGCTTTTTCGAGTATGTCCAAAAGCTGCTGATGCTCGCCGTCGCGAAGGCTATCCTTAACAGGGTCTATTCTCGGATGGCAATGTGCCTCCATTGGCATCGCTAATGGTTCAGTGGTATAGCGAACCGCACCAGAACCATCAACATGGCCGACGACCATTTTTGAGGCATCTCCATTGATCAATAAGTCTTGATGCCCCAATCCTTGGCCGGCGATGATATTGTCAATACCGTCGAAGTCGCTACGGTCGTATATGTGGATGTGACCACTCAAGAGCGTTTTCGCATCTATTTTTTTAAGCCAAGCTATTAACCAATCACGCTCGCCATTGCTGCCCATGTCATGATGACTATCCTCTGATGGGTCATGCAGTGGTCGGTGGGTAAAGGCGACGGTATCAGTATAATTATTATCCATAGCCATTAACTCAAATAGCTCGCCACGCTGTCCTGCACCATAGGGCAGTATGTTGGCCGCCGTATCGATATTTACAAAACGGGTTTTGCCGATGCTGAAAGTATTATTGAGCGGTCCAACCTCATCTGTAAAACGCGAGTAAATTGCGCCATTATTATGATGGTCATGATTGCCAATACTTACATAAACTGGCAAGGGGGCGTTGTTAAAAGCATCGATAGAGCGCTGATAGTCGCCGTCTTGGTAATTGAAGTCGCCTAAGTGAATAAGAAATTTTGCGCCGAGGGAGTGCGCTCGTTCGATACACCAGTTTAATTCCTTATCGCCACCAGTATCGCCAATTGAGGCAAAGCTATAGTCGGTATATTCTGGCATCGTCCATTGCAGTGACGTTTGTACTTTCGATGTCACTTCAATGCTCAGAATTCGTTTGGTTTTATTTGCGGTTTCACTGATTTTTAGTTCGCCGGGGGCATAACTAAGAACCGCCTCTGGGGAAATATTTGATATTTCAATGATGTGCTTAGAAGGGCCTTCAAACGTTAGAACTAGTCCGGGCTGTGGAGAGAAAGCTCTTAAGCTAGCATTAACGTTATTTTGATCAGCTTGAGTGCTTATTGGTGTTTGTATTAAGTCGCTGCCATAAGATTGTTCAATGCCTTGAATTTGAAACTGCGAGCTAATCGCTAATGGGTTCCAATGCAACGTCGGCAAGCGAATGCCCCGTTGATAGCTATAGGCACTTAACCCTAACGCAGAAAATCCCACATAACGCAATACCTGTCGACGGGTAGTCATTTCTTAACTTCCTATGGCTAATCTTTGCCAATCTTAAAAACAAAAACTTCCCGCTCACCAACACCGCTGATAATCTTTATGGGATCTCCATAATTATACCAAAGCGTATTCTGTGCAATGTCTTCATGGTAATCATTTGGCTTAATCGATAACGCCACGTAATCAAAGTTATTAATTTGATTACTTTGCATATGCGACTCTAGCTGTAAGGTCGTATAGGCGTCGTTTAGACGGTCATTATAACTGCGCCCAGCATAATAAATTATTAGCGGATCATTGCTAAAAATAGACGAATCCTCTGGTAGTTGCTGCTTAAGCCAAATTCCAGCCTGTTTAATATGGCTTTTCTTTGTTCTGACATCTAAGCCTTCGACCGAGATTGCTGTTAGTAATAAGATGACGAAAACAGCAATGCCACGCTTAGTTAAATTGAAATCTTTAAAGCCATCAAGCATTCGGTCAATTACAAATGGCGATAGTAGTAATAAGGTTAGCGCCGATGCCATGGTATAGCGGCTCACCAGGAAATTGTTGTAAAGGCTATATACAATTAATAGGCAAATGTTAGAAAGTACGTAAACTAACCAAACGCGTTTTATTAACTGGTTTTTGAAGCCTATATTATTAATGTACGCGTAAAGAGCAAAAAAGAAATAGAACACCGCCATACGACGAATAAGTTCGTAGGCCACATTACTGAGGTTGGTAAAAATAACACCTATGTAGTTCCAGGTGGTTAGCTCAGCGCCACCTAACTGCCCCTCAGCATTGAGCAAGAATAAGTCAATTACGTTGTGAACGTCTTTGCCCGAGGCTCGAGCGACTTCGATTAAACCAGCGTACTTATCGGTTATATACCATATGGTTAAGCCGGTTGAGGATGCCAATAGGGCCACAGATAAGACGATTATTATCAGCCTCCGATGGGGTACCTCGGTAGCGGTAAATAGAATTAGGAAGTAAGGCGCTATCAATAAAAACGCTATACCTTCAAAGCGAAAAAGACAGCTTAATACAGCAAAAAAAAGCCAGCCTATAAGGTGACGTTTATCTAAGCTGGTACAGAACTTGAAGATAAAATACAGTGACCAGAGATAGCAACTAAGGTAGCCTAAATCTCGTATGATAAATGATCGATATTTAGTGATGCTCGGAAAAAACAGGATAACCAGCATCGCTATCAAGATAATTCTTCGATTATTATTCGATAGCTCTCCAACAATACAAACGAAAGCCAGCGTCAGTGAAGTAGCCAGCGCGGTGTTGAGCAAAAATGCAGCGTTTTCTACGCCAAGAAACGTTATTTTAGCGGTCGCAGCGATGAACCACGCATAGTATGGCCAGTTGTAAGCTTCAAATGCTTTCGACCATTGGCCATCGAGCATCATTTGCGCAAGGTTTAGGTAGGTAACGCCATCATTATTGATGACAGGATCAAGATTCAAACACCACAGTGACAATGCAATGTTGCCTAGCACCATGCACAGTATTAGAAAAGGTCGGTCTCGATATAGTTGATACATTACAGTTGGAACATCAATGTTTGAGCGTAGAGTTCTAGAGTGACCTAGTTGGCGACACTCGTGGCTGTTATTAGGGAGCTTATTTGTTTGCCTTCTAACTTAGCTGCTATGATCTAATCAAACTGTGTTGCCACGATCAGCTATGCATCGAATACAAACTAATTTTAGCATACCCCTACCAACACAACTACATTACCTTAGGTCGATTGATGCTTCAAAAAAGTAATAAAATTCTTGTCACCGGTGGTGCCGGCTATATCGGCAGTCATACTGTTGTGGCATTGATTGAACAGGGTTTTGAGGTTGTGGTGCTGGATAATTTTAGCAATAGTCGCCGCGAATCTATCCGTCGAGTTGAACGCATCAGTGGTAGTGACTTAAACGTTGTTAAGGCCGATGTGCGTGATCAGAGTGCCTTGCGGAACGTCTTTAAAGAACATGACTTTGATGCCGTGATTCATTTTGCTGGCCTCAAAGCCGTAGGTGAATCGCTTAAACAGCCTCTTCGTTATTATCAAAATAATGTTGATGGTGCCCTGCAGTTGCTGACAGTAATGAACGACTACGATTGTAAAAGAATTGTGTTTAGTTCTTCAGCGACCGTCTACGGTGACCCGAGTTCGGTGCCGATTACAGAATTGTTCCCGCTTAGCGCCACAAATCCCTATGGTCAAAGCAAGCTGATGGTCGAAAATATATTGCGAGACTTATCCTCATCAGACCCTAACTGGCAGGTCTCCATATTACGATACTTTAACCCTGTAGGTGCTCACCAAAGCGGTGATATCGGTGAAGATCCGCACGGCATTCCAAATAATCTGATGCCTTATATTGCTCTGGTCGGGGTCGGGCGACTTGAGTGTTTATCTGTTTATGGCAGCGATTACGACACTCCTGATGGCACCGGTGTGCGCGACTATATTCACGTTGTCGATTTGGCCAATGCTCACATAAAAGCGTTGCAGGCACTTGATGCGGAGCATGCTTGTCAGTCATATAACATTGGCACAGGGAGAGGGTACTCAGTTTTAGAAATGGTGAAAGCTTTTGAGCTCGCCAGCGGTCAAACTATTAAGTATAAGATTATGCCTCGACGTTTAGGTGATATAGCCAGTTGCTTTGCGGACACTGGTAAAAGCGCACAAGCACTAGGTTGGCAGGCCGAGCGTGATCTCGATGACATGATGCGAGACCTTTGGCGTTGGCAGCAAAAAAATCCAAATGGCTATAACTGATAGCTCATGATCGACGTAAAAAAATAAGTTAATAGAATTAGTTAGAGAAAAAAACGGAATAATAATATGACCGATAATAGCCAGTATACGCCGCCAAAAATTTGGAAGTGGGACGCTGAGAGTGGTGGTAAGTTCGCCAAAATTAATCGACCTATCGCGGGCCCTACTCATCAGCACGAGCTGCCAGTTGGCAAGCATCCCTTGCAGCTCTATTCGATGGCGACGCCCAACGGCGTAAAGATAACTATCATGCTCGAAGAGCTCTTAGCGCTAGGGCATAGTGGCGCTGAATATGATGCCTACCTAGTTAATATTACAGAAGGCGGCCAGTTCGGTAGTGGCTTTGTAGGATTAAACCCAAACTCCAAAATTCCGGTTTTGGCGGATCATTCGAACGGTCAGCCAATACGCGTTTTTGAATCAGGCGCGATTCTACTATATTTGGCTGAAAAATTTGATGAATTTTTACCGCAAGCCCACAAGCAGCGTACCGAATGCCTAAATTGGTTGTTTTGGTTAATGGGCAGCGCACCCTACTTAGGCGGCGGCTTTGGCCATTTTTATAGCTATGCACCGACCAAAATCGAGTACTGTATCGACCGTTTCACGATGGAAGTTAAACGGCAGATGGACGTGCTAGATCGCCACCTAGCTGAGAATAAGTTTATGGCTGGCGATCAGTATACTATTGCTGATATGGCGATTTGGCCTTGGTATGGTGGTGTCGTCGAGAACGTGGTCTATGAAGCGGCTGAATTCTTGCAGGTGCAGACCTATAAAAACTTGAATCGTTGGGTGAAAGAGGTCGGTGAACGCGACGCAGTAGTGCGCGGTAAAATGGTTAATCGAGCATGGGGCGAGTTAAGCTCGCAATTGAGAGAGCGCCATGATGATAGTGACTTTGAGCTTCGCACCGAAGACAAACTCGAGGCCTCGAAAGTAAAATAGAGGTAATATGAAGATCTAAAAATCGCCTCTTAAACGAGTTTTACAAGAAGCCCAGACTGCTAATAGTGATCTGGGCTTTTTTGTCTCTAGCGGTTGCTACAAAGCTCGATTTTCATGGAATTTATGAGTCGTTTCTTACATAATTAGCGCCTATTTTTACCATTCTATTCTACTAAATGTTGTCTATCGAAAATCGCATCGCTAAAGAGCTAGAAGTTAAGGCAAGCCAAGTTATTGCTGCTATTACACTATTAGACGAAGGCTCGACCGTCCCTTTTATATCGCGTTACCGAAAAGAAGTAACCGGAGGACTGGATGACACACAGCTGCGCAATTTAGAGGAGCGTTTAAAGTACTTGCGTGAACTTGAAGATCGACGTGCGAGCATTCTTAATAGTATTGAGGAGCAAGGTAAATTGACCGATGCCCTTAGTAAATCGATTGCCTCAGCTGAGACGAAAAATAGCCTCGAAGATTTGTATCTACCGTTCAAACGTAAGCGCAGAACAAAAGGGCAAATTGCCATCGAAGCTGGCTTAGAGCCGTTAGCTGATTCGCTTCTTGCCGACCCTATGCTTGATCCTGAAGTGGAAGCGATTAAGTATTTAAATGCCGCAGAAGACACTCCAGTTGCCGACACTAAGTCCGCATTGGATGGTGCTCGCGCGATCTTGATGGAACGTTTTGCCGAACATGCAGGCTTACTCGCTGAGATTAGATTGCTGTTAGAGCAGCGTGCTGTGGTTTCAGTCAAGGTAGCCAAAGATAAAGAGCAAGAGGGTGCTAAGTTTCAAGATTACTTTGAATATCAAGAACCTTATAAAAAAATCCCTCCACACCGCGCGTTAGCAATTTTACGCGGTCGCAATGAAGGGGTTTTGATGTCGACGCTTGATTTAGAAGCTCCTGAAGGTGGTTGGTCGGGTGTGTTAGCGCACCCATGTGAAGCAATGATTGCAAAGCAATGGGGCGTCACTCCTCAGGGTCGACCGGCGGATGTCTGGTTAGCACAAGTTGTAAGCTGGACATGGCGTATCAAAATATTGCTGCACATCAGCGGCGACTTAATGTTCAACTTACGCGAGAAAGCTGAAGCTGAAGCAATAAGAGTGTTCTCGATGAACCTAAAAGATCTACTTTTGGCGGCTCCCGCTGGCGCAAAAGCAACGCTTGGTTTAGACCCAGGAATACGCACGGGCGTAAAGATTGCGGTGGTTGACAGTACCGGGCAATACCTCGACCAAGGTACTGTTTACCCGCATGCGCCAAAGAATCAATGGGATGCTTCTATTGCTCAGATAGCAATGCTAGCTAAAAAGTATAAGGTTGAATTATTGGCTATTGGTAATGGCACTGCGTCACGTGAGACCGATAAACTAGCTGGTGATCTAATTAAGCGTCATCCGGAGTTAAAACTGACCAAAGTAATCGTCAACGAAGCCGGAGCATCTGTCTATTCGGCGTCTGAATTTGCCGCACGTGAGTTCCCAGATTTGGATGTTACCATTCGTGGTGCGGTGTCTATCGCTCGCCGGTTACAAGATCCGTTAGCCGAGTTAGTTAAAATTGAACCAAAGTCTATTGGGGTTGGTCAATACCAGCATGATGTAAACCAATTTCAATTAGGCCGTTCTCTCGATGCGGTGATTGAAGATTGTGTAAATGATGTAGGCGTGGATTTAAATATGGCGTCTATGCCATTGCTTAAGCGCGTATCTGGTTTAAATGAGACCATTGCGGGTAACATTGTTGAGCACCGCAACGCTCATGGTCGTTTTACTCGCCGAGAAGATTTAAAGGCAGTGCCACGGTTGGGAGATAAAACGTTCGAGCAGGCCGCTGGTTTTTTACGCATCATCGCCGATAATACAAACCCTTTAGATGCCTCGGGTGTTCATCCAGAAGCGTATTCGGTAGTTGCCGCGATTGCCGCCTCAGAAGGGCGTGATATCAA
Source organism: Gammaproteobacteria bacterium (assembly GCA_034110505.1). Classification (GTDB taxonomy): domain Bacteria; phylum Pseudomonadota; class Gammaproteobacteria; order Arenicellales; family Arenicellaceae; genus Arenicella. Next base: position 20,690 of record JAWUZB010000091.1, on the reverse strand, counting down.
TTCAATTGTCGGGGATACTACTTTTTTGCGATCGCTGAATCCGCAAGATTTTGTTACTGATCAATTTGGCCTGCCAACTATTACCGATATCATCAGCGAACTTGATAAACCGGGTCGTGACCCTCGGCCCGAATTTAAAACCGCGACTTTAAAAGACGGTGTCGAGAATTTGAAAGACCTTTCTGAAGATATGATTTTGGAGGGTACCGTTACAAACGTGACTAATTTTGGCGCTTTTGTTGACATCGGTGTACACCAAGACGGCTTAGTGCATATTTCTTGTTTAGCCGATAAATTTGTCGATGACCCGCATAAGGTGGTGAAAGCAGGTCAAATCGTTAAAGTAAAAGTGCTTGAGGTTGACATACAACGTAAGCGCATAGCATTAACTATGAAGCTGCAAGAGACTAAACAAGATCGCAAGGATCGTGGTGATTACTCTGCTGATAAAAAAACGACTACGAACAAGCCTTCACCTAGAAACCAAGTTCGTCAGACTCAAAACGCTAAGCCGATGGCTAATAATGCGATGGCTGCTAAATTAGCGGCCGCGTTCAAAAAATAGAAATTTCAAGATTTCCATTAGACTTTAGTCTGATGTAAATAAGCGCTCTCGATGGCCATACACACAATCTAAAGAATATTTATTGCTTATATCTTTGGCTCGAGCATATCCTTTAAAACCTAAATATATTTTATAAGTTTATGATTGTTAAGTATTTTAGCGTTTCTGGGGCAAAGAAAGAGAGTTGTAGAACAGAGAAGTTACTCAGAAACCTTGGTTGGGTTATTGGGTTGGGTAGGGGTCAGGGTTCCTGCGTAACCTCAGTGTTAAGACTTTAGTCTGACCGATATTTAGAATCAGAGTCAATAGATAAATTTGCATTTTTGGTAAATTTTAAAATATGCAAGTTAATTTTTTACTTGTGCGACTATTGCAGTGCAATAGTCCTAGGTCAGTTCGAATTAAAGAGCCGCTCAGCCCTTGATTACTAAGATAGCCGACCCAGTCAATTCTAGGTCGTCTCTCTGGCCATAGGGACCGGCAAGATATCTCGGCTTTCATCCGGCTCCAAGACTGCTTGAGCCAGAAGAAGTCTCAATTGGAGCGTTTTGTATTTATGTTTTCGTGGATTCTTCGCTATTGCCGAAGTCAACATCTGAGGCAGATCTGCCTTTGCCACGGCCACACAAAAACCAATGTGAGATCCAGCCTAAGGCGAAAGATGCCAGAATCCAGAGCCATATCTGAAAAAATAAGTAGGTCATAAGTGTTCCTCTAAATATTGCTTAGTTGTTAAGCTTGAATTCAACACGCCGATTGTGCGCGCGACCTTCAGCTGTGTTGTTGTCGGCGATCGGTTTATTTGGTCCGAAGCCAGTAGCAATGAAGGTAGTGGTGTTTGGCCCTAAGCCAGCAAGGTAGTCAACTACCGCTTGCGCACGTTGTTGGCTCAACGTCATGTTAAAACTAAGCGGGCCGCTTGAGTCAGTATGCCCCGACACTTCGAGGCTCGCATCAGGACATAAAGCCGAGGTGGTTGATTTAATGTTCGCGAGCAATGCAGAGCTGCCTTCTTTAAGGGTTGTTTCACCACATGCAAATTCTATTGTGCTGCCGCTTAGTAGCTCACTTATAAGATCTGCGCAGGTATCCGGCTTTATAGGAGGCACTGCCACCGTTAACGAATTAGTAACTTGCAGGCGGAGTCCATTGGCCATTTGAGTTTCCAACATTGCATTAGCGTCATCGCTGATTACAGTACCTTTAAGACTTAATTGATTGCCTACTAGTGTGGCCGTTAGAGTTTCTAGGGAGAACGATTTATCTGTCAGGGTAAGAAAGAAACCATCTAAATTAGGCAGTGCTGAGATATTTTCGCCGACCTCTAGTTTATTAGTGACATTACCTATTCCAAAGGCTTTTTCGGCGTCAGAAACAAGTGCGTTAACACTCTCTTGATTGGCAACGGTACCGCGTAAAACAAGCCGTTCGTTGGTGATAATGGTTTTCAGTTCGGCGGCAACTTTTGGCGTTATGATTGGTGTGACATCCGAGCTAACATCTACTTTGTTGACGCCGTAACTGGTGCGCGCTACTTTTGTTGCGGCCTCTATCGCTTGTTGGCTCGGCGGGGTGCCAGTGATTAGAGCATCACGACCACGATTAGTGGTTTCAACCTTTACCCATTCAATACCGACTTGGCTAAGCTCAAAGCTTACATTTCGAGCAACATCTTCTTCAATTGAATGCCATTTAAAAAATAATAACGGCAGCAGTAATAGTAGCGGCAAAAAGATAAATGGCCATGCGCCTGCACAAAATAGCGAACTTCGTTTCATTGCTTCTCCAGTCCCGGGTAAATAATAGGCCCCGTCGTTATTGCGATTAAGTTTTCAATCGTCATTCTTAATTAGGGTCTAAAGCACTAAAAATAGACTATTACCGTTATTGCGATTGGCTACCGGCAGATTGACTTATAGTTTTAAACCGTCCAGCTGTTGGCTTTAGCTATGCAGTTTAGTTGCAGATAGAGCCTATTAGCGGGAAACATCGTTGAATGCTCCACTTGAGTGTAAAAGTATGGCAAGTGCCGACGAAAAGATATACATAGGAGTAAACGATTTTTACCAAAAACGAATTTTTATGCCTTTGAAATAGAAAAAACCAGTAATTGCCTTTTCTCGCTGCGTTAGGATTCGAGCTCAGACATTTATTTTAGTGAGTAAGAGAGTAAGTGAACGGGTTGGCAAGAAAAGAATAAGGAATGTGCGCTTCGATAAATAGATGCTGCCATTAATCAGTTATTTACCGGCTCCGTCCGTGAACCGGTAATAAGAACTTGTCTGTACAGCCGGATAGATCAATTAAGTAATTGGCTAAAGAAGTCATGCAGGCCTTGCTCGGCGCCAGCTTCCCACGCCTTTAATGCGGCGGTACCAATAACCGCAATATCGGCGTGTTGGCCAATAAATTTGACGTCGTCAGACTTACTAACTCCAAAGCCTACCGCCAAGGGTAAATCAGTAAAAGTTCTGCAGCGCTCGATAAAGTCAGACACTTCAGTGTTCATATTAGTGTCTGATCCGGTAACACCCTTGCGTGCGACCGTATAGATAAAGCCATCTGCGCAACTGGCTAGTTGCTTCAAGCGTGCATCGGTATTGGTCGGTGTCATCAATACGATCGGTGATAAGTCTAATTCTTTGGCTATTTCATGCAGTTCACCCGCCTCTTCAATCGGCAAGTCAGGCAGGATAAAAGCCTCAGCACCCGCGTCTTTAAGGCGCTGCATGAACTTGCGATGGCCAGTTTTAAAAACCGTATTGTAATAGCCCATCATTACTACTTTGAACGAAAACTCAGCCGTAACTTTGGCCATAAAATTAAAGCAGTCGTCGACGTGCACACCATTATTAATGGCTTCTTGGTTGGCTTTTACAAACAAAGGGCCGTCAGCAGAGGGCTCTGAAAATGGAAACTGCAGTTCTACTAAGTCGACACCAAAGGAATCCATTACTTGCAGTGCTTTCCAGTTTGCTTCAAAGGATGGATAGCCGCAGACCACATGTGTCATGATCATTGCCGGTCGCTGGCTTTTGTCTAGAGTCGCTTTGCGCTCAGCTAAATAATTATTTAGTGCCATGGGGCTAAGCCTCCGACGAGTAGGCATCAGCCTTTTGTTTAATGAATTTTTTCCAATGATCGTCACCTAATGCGTCGGCGATAGTGAATATGTCTTTATCTCCGCGCCCCGACATGTTGATTAGAACTACGTCATCTTTCGACATTTGCTCAGCCTCAAGAATTGCTTGAGCAAAGCCATGAGCGGTTTCCAACGCTGGAATCAAACCCTCAGTTCTCATGGTCACTTTCAAAGCTTCGGTTACTTGGGTATCGGTAACCGCTTCAAATCGAACCCGGTTCTCTTCCCACAAGTGAACTAACACTGGGTTGACTCCAATGTAGTCTAATCCAGCGGCAACCGAGTGTGTCTCAAGCATGTTGCCATCATCGTTCTGCAGGAAGTAAGTCTTCATACCCTGGGCAACGCCAACCGACGCATCTTTATAGGCAAGACGAGAAGCATGATTGCCTTTACCCGGCCCGAAACCACCGGCTTCGCACCCTATTAGCTGAACGTCTTTGTCGTCCATAAAACCTTGAAAAAGGCCAATCGCATTTGAGCCACCGCCGACACATGCATAAACGCGGTCAGGTAGTTTGCCCGCGCTGGCAAGCATCTGTCCGCGTGCTTCACGACCGATAATTGATTGAAACCAACTTACCATCTCTGGAAACGGATGTGGACCACAGGCCGTGCCAAGCACGTAATGTGTGTCGTCCATATTAGTTACCCAATCGCGTAGGCATTCATTAATTGCATCTTTAAGTGTTTGCTGACCATCGGTTACCGCAATTACTTCAGAGCCCATGTTTTCCATCCAGAAAACATTAGGTCGCTGTCGCGCTACGTCAACCGCACCCATATAAATTCTACTTTCAAAGCCGAAGCGGGCGGCCATTGTTGCCGTCGCATAGCCGTGCTGCCCAGCTCCGGTTTCGGCTATAACACGAGTCTTACCCATGCGTTTTACCAGTAAACCTTGACCCATCACATTGTTGATTTTATGCGAACCCGTGTGGTTTAAATCTTCGCGTTTCACGTAAATCTGTGCACCACCAAGTTTTCGGGAGAGGTTTTCAAGGTGTGTAACTGGAGTTGGACGGCCTGAATACGACTGCATTAGCTCCATGAATTCTTGCCAGAACGTAGGGTCCTCTTTGGCCTTGCGAAACTCTGCTTTGAGCTCCTCTATGGTGCTGTGAAGTATTTCAGGCAGAAAGGTTCCGCCATACTCGCCGTAGTAGCCTTCTCGGCCGTCTTTAAAATCGAATAAATCCATAATACTTGAAGTGATAATTTGGGTCGTGGCAGGTAACGCTTTTGGTCTTAAAAGCGAGCCAACCAGATGACTTTAATTGCAGTGTATCTTAACATTTGAGTGCTAATGGCGTAACCATTTCAGCTATTAATTCATGATACCCTAGCGTTTGTGTCGACATGTCAAAATTGGAAATTAATGTTGTATGGATTCTGTCGTAGTTATTAAAGTTATATCGGCCCTACTATATCCAATCGGCTTAGCCTCGTTATGTGTGTGTTTAGCCTGGCTTTATCGGATCCGCGGTCGAGTACTTGTGGCAAAGTATTTATCCGCCACGGCTTTGCTGATCTTGTTGCTCTCCAGCAACTTAATGCTGGCCAGCAAGCTGGTCTTCAGCTTGGAGCGCCAACACCCTCAGCTAGAGCTTGATTCAATTAGTAAGCACGATGCGATTATTGTGCTGGGAGGAGGGCTACGCATACCGACCGAACCTGCAAAGCACGTTCAATTAGCGCGTGGCTCTGATCGCTATTGGTATGCGGCTAGATTATTTCGAGCCGGCAAGGCAGAGAAAATCATCATTAGCGGCGGTAATGTTTATCAACAGCCGGGGTTACAAGCTGAAGCATATTATGCCTCGAAGTTATTGCAACAATGGGGCGTTCCAGAAGATGCCATTAAGGTAGATATTGGTAGTCGCACTACCGCTGAAAACCAAAACAATACGGCCAATTTGATAAGCGAAACTAGAATTAAAAGTGCTGTTTTAGTTACCTCAGCGATCCATATGCCGCGCGCGTATGCGTTATTTAGTATGCTACCGATCAAGATTACGGCGGCCTCGGCTGATGTCTTAATTAGGCAACAGAATTACCCAACTATTCTAGAGTATATTCCAAGCGCATCTGCGCTAAAGCTTACGACTGCAGCAATGCATGAGTATTACGGCATCTGGTTTGATGCATTAAAGAGCCGATGGTAATCGTTTGGTGTTCAAGCTGAATGTTGATTTGAGCCGGTATGGTTCGATTAGATATGCAGCGATTTAAATGGCTTTATCGTCAATTCATGATGCTCTTGATGAACCACACTGGCGATAAACTGATCGCCAAGTTGTAGTTGCAAGCACCGCCACGGTAAGTCTTGATGATCTCGGAATTTATGTTGGTGAGCATCGTTTTCCGCGCTGTACAGATTTTGTTGATTCATTTTAAAGTTAATGCCCAGCCCTGTGGCCTTACCAAAAGCTTCTTTGCGCGTCCAAATGGCTAAACAACGCTGCCTGTTGAGCTCCCCGTTTTCATAGACAAAGGCTAACTCTTGCTGGCTAAATCGCTTGTCGGCGATCGCTTTAAAGTTGATATCTCTTGTGCGACGTTCAATGTCGACTCCCACTTGCCGTCCACGACTGAATGCAAATACGCCGTAACCATTGGTGTCGGTGAAATTGAATTCTACCGCTAGCGAGGAATCACTTAAGCTTGGTTTGTTCAATCGGCTGTAACTTAACATAACCTCGCTCGGCGCCTGCTTGGTGTAAGCGGCGAGCAAGTTAAGCAGGTAGTACCGGCCGGCTAAGTAGTTTTGTTTGAGTAGGCCTGTCGCGCGTCGATGATATTTATCGCGTTGTATATCGCTTAATAAAGCCAAGGCTGGCTTTAATTGTGTGTGCTCGAGATGTAAAGGCAGCCACCATAAATGCAGTTCGTCTGCTGATAACGTCGGAAAAGAATGCAAAGAAACGTCGTTCCAGTTTAGAATTTGTCCAAGTTCTTCTATCATAAGCGGCGAATCTATAGGTTTGCCCGAAAGAAAAGGCTGTTATGGTGGGTCTTGATGAATTACTAAACCTTAATACCTGATTGAGTCACCCGCTACGCGGGAGTTCTTTCAGCTCAACTTGATGTAAATAGTAGTATGAAAACAAAACTTATCCTAGCGGCGGTTATCTTGGCCGTTATTGCGGCGTTCTTTATTTTTGATTTGGGCCAGTATTTGAATCTCGAATACCTAAAATCACAAAAAGACTCATTGAACTTACTTTACACTGAGAGCCCTGTACTAGTATCGCTAATATTCTTTACCGTCTATGTATTGGTAGCGGCGTTTAATTTGCCGGCAGCTGGTTTGCTGACTGTCGCCGCTGGCGCTATTTTAGGTTTTTGGAATGGTTTGCTGGTGGTTTCTTTTGCCAGCTCGATCGGTGCAACAGGCGCCTTTTTGATGACGCGCTACTTGTTTAATGATGCGATTCAATCGAAATTTGGCGATCGTCTTAAAACCATAAACACCGGGATTGAGCGAGAAGGCGCATTCTATGTCTTTGGTTTACGGCTAGTGCCTGTATTCCCATTCTTTGTGGTGAACTCGGTACTCGGCTTAACCAAGCTTAAAACCTGGACCTTTTATTGGGCCAGCCAAATCGGAATGCTAGCGGGTACTGCCGTTTTCGTTAACGCCGGTACTCAATTGGCTGAAATTTCGAGCCTTGGTGATATAGCTTCGCCAGCACTGCTTGGTTCTTTCGCCTTACTGGGGGTTTTTCCAATTCTCGCAAAATACATACTTAACCTTTTAAAGAAAAAAACCGACTTAGACGAAAGCGGAACAGGAGCATAGAGATGCCAAAATTTGATGCAAATATAGTAGTAATTGGTGCCGGCTCAGGTGGTTTGGTTAGTTCTTTGATCGCCGCAGCGGTAAAGTCAAAAGTAATTCTGATTGAGCGTCATAAAATGGGTGGCGATTGTTTAAATACTGGCTGCGTGCCCAGCAAAGCAATTTTACGCTCGGCAAAAGTCGCTAGCATGATGAGTCGAGCTGAAGAGTTCGGTATCGAGCCGGTCGAGGTTAAGCCGGTTTTTAGTAAGGTAATGAAACGTGTTCACAAGATTATTGAAACGATTGAACCGCATGACTCGATAGAGCGTTTTACCAGTCTCGGTGTAGAGTGTGTTACTGGCGAAGCTGAAATTATCGATAAGCACACAGTGCGTGTTGGCGGCCGAGATATACGGACCAAAAATATTATCATTGCCGCAGGTGCACGCCCGTTCGTACCACCCATTGAAGGGGTTCAAGAAATTGATTATTTAACTTCTGACAACGTTTGGGAGCTTGAAGAGTTACCCGAGCGTTTAGTGGTGCTCGGTGGAGGGCCGATTGGTTGCGAGCTCAGCCAGGCATTTGCAAAGCTGAGCTCAAAGGTCACTATGGTCGAGATGATGGGTCAGCTGATGGGTCGAGAAGACGCCGACGTAGCCGATTTGATTACCGATAAATTCAAACAAGATGGCATCACCGTATTGACCGATCATAAGGCGGTTAAATTTACCAATGATGATGGCAAGGTTCTGCATTGTGAAACTGACAACGGTATGGTCGAAATCCCATTTGATAAAGTACTTATAGCGGTCGGACGTAAAGCCAACAGTGATGGCATGAATCTAGAGAAATTAGGTATTAAATTGCGTCGTAACGGTACCATCGAAACCGACGAGTATTTACGCACAGAGGTGCCGAATATTTTTGCAGTAGGTGATATCGCGGGTCCTTATCAGTTCACTCACACGGCTTCTCACCAAGCTTGGTTCGCAACCGTAAACGCTTTATTTGGCTTTGCTAAAAAAATCAAAGTTGATTATCGAGTCATACCTTGGGCAACCTTTACTTCTCCGGAGGTAGCGCGAGTTGGTTTAAGCGAGCGAGAGGCCGAAGAGAAGGGTATCGATGTTCAGGTTACTCGTTACGGTATTGATGATTTAGATCGTGCAATTGCCGACGGTGAAGCCCATGGATTTATAAAAGTACTAACGCCGAAAAATGGAAAAGACACTATCTTAGGTGTGACCATTGTTGGCAGCCATGCTGGTGAGCTGATTGCTGAATATGTTTTGGCTATGAAGCACAACCTTGGTTTGAATAAAATTTTGGGTACAATTCATCTCTACCCAAGTATGGCTGAGGCGAATAAATTTGTGGCCGGTAATTGGAAGCGAGAAAATCAGCCGCATGGCTTATTGAAATGGGTTGAGCAATTTCATACTTGGCGTCGCGGTTAATATCGACTTGCTAAGCTTATGAGCCTAATAAGATAAAAGATCATGAAACTAACCTTTTCAAATTGGCTGGCGGGGTTTTTTATTGCAGCCGCGCTAGGGGTTATAAGCAGTCTTGCCGTCGCCGCTCCAGACTCGAAACTGCAAGAATTTTGGGTGGTTCATGATGAAACAAGCAACGTAAAGGTTTCTCATCTTGCATGGCAGGAAATTCTCGATAAGTACCTAGATACGGCGCATCCGTCTGGTGTAAATCGTTTTGCTTACGCGGCCGTTAAAAAGGACGATATAAAACTGTTAGGTAGCTACCTTGAATCGTTGCAAGTAATTGATCCGCGCAGACTATCAAGGGCTGAGCAGTTGCCGTACTGGGTGAATTTTTATAATGCACTTACGGTTCAAGTGATTTTAAAAGAGTATCCCATCGAATCAATTCGGAGTATTCGCTTTCTAAGTTCGCCGTTTGGACCATGGGATAAAAATTTAGTGAAGGTACAGCGCAAAAACCTTAGTCTGAATGACATAGAGCACGGAATTTTACGTCCGATCTGGAAAGACCCGAGGATCCACTTTGCGGTAAATTGTGCCAGTATTGGTTGTCCGAATTTAATTGGTAAAGCGTTTAGCGCTAAAAACTCAGATACGCTATTGGAAGCCGCAGCGTCTGCTTTTATTAACCATAGTCGAGGCGTAGAAGTAAGCAATGAAGGGCTGATGCTTTCAAGTATTTTCGATTGGTATAGTAGCGATTTTGGCGCCAGTCGATCTGCAGTAATGACGTATATAAGTCGCTATCTAGACGGCGGTAGTCAACTTATTGACAAGGTCAATAAGTCCGATAGTGTGATTAAGATCGAATATCAATACGATTGGGCGCTGAATAAGCCTTAAGCTAGAATAATCATAGCCTTAAGGTCGATATCTCTAAAGACTTAAGCTTGTTTCGCTCCCGTTGGGCTTTTAAAGGATTAAAAAAAGTCTCATAATAATATTGTAAAAATTAGGTCGATCTGTTAGGCATTCTGTCTAACTGTCGAGGCGCAAATATACTCGTCTGGTTGGTTAGTAGCGCGTCTAAAACCTCGTATTTTCTAGAATAATAAAATAATAGTTATGGTTATTGTATTGAGGGTCATAGGGGCTCTGTGATGACCATACCGGAGGTTGAAAACTGTGTCTTATTTCACCAAAAGACAGGGCAAATTTTTGGCAAGCATCTTTAGGTGTTTTGCTCTTGCTGTTGTCTTTGCACCCATCGCTAACGCCGCGCCGAAAGCTGAATTAATAAAATTTTGGGACGATAGCGAGCCGCCAAGCATAATGCAGGTAGATCATTCTGCTTGGCAAGAGATACTAACGGCCTACGTAGATGATCAACATATAAGTGGAGTTAACCGTTTTGACTATGGCTCGGTTACGCCCGCTGATGCACTCAAACTTAAAAATTATCTTAGCTATTTGCAGAAACTCGAGCCTCGCCAACTTAATAGTGAGGAGGCAAAAGCTTTTTGGATTAACCTCTATAACGCAATCTTAGTCGATAAGATTGTAGCTGCTTATGAATCTGGCTCAATGCGAGCAATCAATAGGTTAATGAACGGCGGGGTTGACTCTAGAGCTTGGGGAAGAGTTGAGGCTGAAGTGGTAATGCAAGATATCAGTTTAAATGATATTGAGCATGGTATTTTACGCCCCATCTGGAAAGACCCTAGAATCCATTTTGCTATCAGCACCAGTACTCTTGGCGGTGCCAGCATTCAAAAAACCGCATTTAAAGGTGATAACAACGAACAGCTTTTAGAAAAGGCTAAGGTTGAATTCATGCAGCACCCGAGAGCCGTACGAGTTACCGGAAATGGACTAATTTTAAACTCGGTGTTTGATTGGTATGCATCCGATTTCGGAGCCAACGCTGATGAGGTGCTAGCGTATGTGCGCGACAATACAAGCGATGCAACGCGTCAAGCCATGCTTGGTCTGTCTCGCCCCAGCTTTGACTATAATTGGGATTTGAATGCGATTGATGCGCAGTCTGCTTTTGTTGTTTCTAGTGACGATAGCGAGTAAGTCTGTAGTTTGCCACTTGGGAGATTAAGCGGCCAATTGTTTTGTTTTGTGATGGCGTTGTCGAGCGCATGACATTAAACTACGGAGCTCAGTTAACTCACGTTTATTTTTGAAATGAGTGATGTATTTATCGCCTTGCCAATGGATCAAAACTTTTTAAACGGTGGTCGGCAATTGCTTATAAAACTCGCAAGACATAGATTGTTGGGCATCCGAAAGTTTTGAAGGTATCACTACAACAGGCTGTCACTGCGCTCCGCGATGGCGGCATTATTGCTTACCCAACTGAGTATTGTTTTGGTTTTGGTTGCGACCCTCGAAATGCACAGGCTGTAGGCCGTTTACTTGAAATCAAGCAGCGTAAAGCCGAGCAAGGATTGATCCTGATAGCAGCAGACCTTGAGCAAGCGTCAGTCTATGCTAACCTCAATGAGTTAGAGCGCTTAAAGCAAATCACCGACTCGTGGCCCGGCCCAAATACGTGGCTTATTCCGGCCAAAGAAAGTGTCTCGCATTGGATTAGAGGCAAGCATGCTTCAGTCGCAATGCGTATTTCAGATCACCCCATATGCTTATCGTTATGTCATGAATTTGGTCATGCAATCGTTTCAACTAGTGCCAATCGCCATGGCCAAGACGCTTTATTATGCGCGGCGGATGTAAGCAGAGAGTTTGCTCAAGTACTGGATTATATTGTTGATGCACCGGTCGGTAGCGCAACTCAAGCATCTCGTATCCGTGATGCCATTACCGGCCAGCAACTTAGATAGACCGAATAGATAATTTTATGCGTGATCAAGTATTAACCTACCTTAAGAATTTACAAGACAGTGTTTGCCAATCGCTGTCTAATATTGACGGCAGTGAATTTGTTGAAGACCAATGGCTGCATCATACTGGCAGTGGAGGCGGTCGAACTCGAGTGCTCTCTGGCGGTTCCGTAATTGAGAAAGGTGGGGTCAATTTCTCGCATGTCATGGGTGATAAGTTGCCCCCTGCTGCGACCTTAAAAAGGCCTGAGCTGTCAGGCAAGCCATTTGAGGCTATGGGGGTTTCCTTAGTTATACATCCTAAAAACCCATTTGCACCGACATCGCATATGAATGTGCGTTTTTTTGTCGCCGGAGCCGAGACCGATGAGCCGGTTTGGTGGTTTGGCGGCGGCTTCGATCTGACGCCTTACTATGGCTTTGATGAAGATGCAGAGCATTGGCATCAAACAGCACTAGATGCTTGTGCGCCCTTCGGCGACGAGGTCTACCCAAAGTACAAGAAGTGGTGTGATGATTATTTCTACCTCCCGCACCGACAAGAGCAGCGAGGTATCGGCGGCTTATTTTTTGATGACTTAAATGAACTCGGATTTGAGCAAAGCTTTGCGTATATGCAAAGCGTTGGCGATCACTTTGTTAAAGCCTACGCGCCGATATTGAAGCGTCGAAAAGATACTGAATATTCTCAAAAGAACCGCGATTGGCAACTGCTTCGACGTGGCCGCTATGTTGAATTTAATTTGGTTTTTGACAGGGGGACTTTGTTTGGCTTGCAGTCTGGCGGGCGAACAGAGTCAATCTTAATGTCGATGCCGCCTATGGTTGCTTGGGAGTACCGAGCCGAGCCGGATGCCGGTACGGCTGAAGCAAAATTACTGACTGATTATATCGTTGCTAGAGACTGGCTTGTGTCTAAGGATTCGACTGTTGTTAAGGACCAAATAAGGTGATTTGGCTTTACCGACTACTGCTTAATCTGGCAATACCATTTGGATTGGTTAGTCTGATATTACGAGGTTTTAAAAACCCTCAGTATTGGTCACGTTGGAGTGAGCGTTTCGGCTTTGCCAATTTAGAAGTAAAACAAAACGCACCGTTCGATCTCTGGCTACACGCGGTTTCTGTTGGCGAGGCGCGTGCAGCCGCGCCCTTGATAAAGCGCTTACTTCAAGAGCAACCCAACTGTAATATTTTGCTTACCACTACCACCCCTACGGGTTCGGCAATGGTTAAGATGATGCTTAAAGACAGCGTTTCTCATTGCTATTTTCCGTATGACTTAGCGTGGTCGATGAATAAATTCGTTGCTAGTGTCAGCGCTAAAACAGTATTGATCATGGAAACTGAAATTTGGCCTAACATGATCGAAGCAGTTCATCGTTCTGGTGCAACATTGGTCTACACTAATGTCCGCTTGTCAGAGCGTTCGTATTCAAGTTACGCCAAGTTTCCAACTCTCGTTAAACATACGCTAGCAATGGTTGATCACTTTGCTGTACAAGGAAAGCTGGATCGTAAGCACCTTCAGTTACTGGGCGTTGATAGCGTTAAGATATCGGAAACTGGCAGTATTAAATTTGATGTGAATGTACCGCCAAGTTTGCGCGAGTCAGCCGAGGTGATGCGCCGTCAACTTGGGCCCGATAGGTTAATTTGGATCGCTGGCAGCACCCGCGAAGGAGAAGAGGGGATAATACTATCGGTTTATAAGTCACTTAAGGAAGTGTTTCCGACCTTGTTACTGGTATTAGTGCCAAGACATCCGGAGCGGTTCGACTATATGGCTAGAAAAATCCAACGTCGAGGTTTGAAGTGTGTTCGTAGAACCGAAAACGTGCCCGAACTGGATAGCGATGTCGATGTTTTCTTAGGCGATACCATGGGTGAGTTGTCGCTTATGTATGCCAGTTCTGACGTCGCTTTCGTGGGTGGCAGTTTGGAACCACTGGGCGGGCAAAATATTTTGGAACCTTGTGCCTTAGGCGTACCGGTTGTGTTTGGGCCGCATATGTTCAACTTCCCGGACATCAGTCGCTGGACCATCAAAGAAGGCGCAGGTCGAATGGTTGACGATGAGCAGGGATTAAAAGAAGCGGTTTCTGAATTATTAGCAAACCCAAGCTTGAGAGATGAAATGGGTAGCAAGGGTGTGGCTTTTATTGAGGCACATAGAGGGGCATTAGAGAAAAATTATAATCTAATTCAGGGTTTGTCGAAAATAGTAAGCTAAAGCGGGTGTCGTAAAGCCGTCGTTAATTACGAAATATGAAAGGCCGTAGTTGATCGCGCAACGGTTAGTTGATTAAGTAAGTTTTAGTTTTAATAGCACCGCTAGGGTTTTGGCATCGATAATGTCGCCATTCGCACACATCTCGTAAGCTTGATCTAACGGCAGCCAATGGGCTTCAAGTTGTTCGGCTTCGTCAAGTTTGACGGTGCCACTATTAATTTCTCTTGCCTCAAACAAATACAGTAATTCATTACTAAATCCAGGGCTACTGCATATGTAGCCTAGATCGGTCCAATGTTGAGCGGTTACGCCCGCTTCTTCCTCGAGCTCACGCTTGGCCGTTTCTAGAGGCGGTTCGCCAGGCTCCAGGCAGCCCGCCGGCAACTCCCAAATAGTTTTGCCAATCGCATGTCGCCATTGCTGTAGTAAGCAAATTTCGTTAGCTGTGTTAATCGCCGCAATAACCGCACCACCGGGATGTTTAACGATATCGAAATAGGTATGACCGCCCTGAGCAAAGTCTACACGTTCTGAATGCAGCTCAATAAGGCGACCTTTATGGATTAATTTATTGCTCATAGTGAATAAAGTCTAGGTCAAGTTTCTATCTGTAGATCGCCAGCCCGGCCGTCAAGACAAGTACTTACTGCGGCGTTTAAGCGACGCCGACTAGGCGCCCCTTTAGGCAAGCATATCGTCAGCTAACGTGTAAACGACAATAGGCTCGGCTGATAATCGTCAGGAGCTTCAAAGCCCAATAGATTCATTGTGGTTGCGGCAATATGGGTTAAGCCAGCATCGCTGGGCGGCGTTAGTTTATATTCGCCATTATAGTTTGCATCGATAATTGCAAACGGTACAGGGCTTAAAGTGTGGCTGGTTTTTGGAAAACGAACGCCGTCTTTTTCTGTATACATTATGTCGGCGTTACCGTGGTCAGCGGTGTAAATAAGTATGCCATCGTGCTTCTTGATAACCTCAATAAGTTTGGCAACGCATTCGTCGACAACTTCCATTGCTTCAATTGCCGCGGCCAAATCTCCGGTATGACCAACCATATCGCCATTGGCGATGTTCAACCTGCCAAAGCGAAACTCTCCACTTTCAATCAAACTGATGGTTGCATCGGTTATTTCCCTGGCCTTCATCGCCGGGGCCTGGTTGAATTCGATATTATCCGACGGAATCTCAAGATAGGCCTCTAGGTTTTGGTCTAGATAGCCAGAGCGGTTGCCATTCCAGAAATAGGTTACGTGGCCAAATTTTTGGGTTTCAGAGACAGCAAACGATTTAACCCCTGCTTGAATTAAATACTCACTCATTGTGCGATCGATTTTTGGCGGATTGACTAAGTATTTATTCGGTACTAAATCATCACCGTCATATTGCAGCATGCCAGCATAGAACAGTTTAGGGTGTGTGCCGAACTCAGTACGATCGAACTTGTCGAAATCGTCTCGCTCATAGGCAAGCGATATTTCGATTGCTCGGTCACCTCTGAAATTAAATAGAATTACGGCATCGCCATCCTCCATCTTTCCAACTGGCGAGCCATCTTTTTCGATTACAAAAGCCGGTAAATATTGATCGTCTTTGCCGCTAGAGTGATACATTGCTTCGACCGCCTGAGCGGCACTATCAAAACCTTGGCCTACTCCATAAGTGTGGCAATTGTAGCCGCGGCGAACCATCTCCCAATCGGCGCCGTAGCGATCCATTGTGATTTGCATACGTCCACCTCCGCTGGCGATACGGAAATTGGCAGAGTATTGATTGTTGATCTGGCGAATTAGCTCTTCGGTTTGCTCGATGTATACAAGCGCTGAACGAGCGGCAACATCGCGGCCATCAAGTAATAGGTGCAGACAGCACTCACGAACACCTTGCTCGGCTGCTTTTTGCATGAGAGCGTGTAGGTGCTTGGTGTGTGCATGAACGTTGCCGTCAGAATGAAGGCCCAACAAATGCAAGGTATTGTTGCTGCCATGTTCGATCGCTGATGTCCAAACCTCAGTGTTATAAGCATCGCCACTTTCAAGCGCTTGATTGACTAACTTAGCACCCTGCGCAAAGATGCGGCCCGCGCCAATCGCATTGTGACCAACTTCGCTATTACCCATATCGTCATCACTCGGTAAGCCAACCGCGGTACCATGAGCTGCGAGCTCGGTATATAGGGTTTGCTCGGCCAGAGCATCTAGAGTGGGTGTATTGGCTTCGGTTACCGCATTACTCGGCCCGGCTGGAGCTACGCCAACACCATCGGCAACGAGAATAACAACTGGGCCTTTACGACCGGCAAATGACGAATGTTTTTTAAGAGATAAGCTCATAATGCGGGTGACTCAAATGCGGGTTGATTGTGTTAGGTTAAATTCGGAGTAACTCGCCAGAAAGGTTTTCAGCCCTAATTAAACAGGGCTAGTTTCAGTAGCGCAAGTGCTTTGGCTCGATGGCTAAGGTGCTTTTTTTGTTCAGCTTCGAGCTCGGCGACGCTGCAGTGATGATCTGCGAGGTGAAAAATAGGGTCGTAACCAAAGCCGTGATGGCCTGCTGGACTAAGTGCTATTTGGCCTTCCCAACTGCCGTGACAAAGAATAGGTGTCGGGTCTTCAGCGTGGCGCATAAAAGCGATCACACATTGATAACGGGCTGAACGGTTTTGTTGGCCATCAAGTGCGGCTAGAAGTTTGAGATTATTAGCCGCATCGCCTTGGCCATCAGCGTAACGCGCAGAATAGATTCCAGGCGCGCCTCCAAGTGCGTCAACCTCTAAACCTGAGTCATCGGCAATCGATGGCAAGCCAGTATGATGACAGGCATGGCGTGCTTTTTTGATCGCGTTTTCAACGAAACTTAGGCCGTCTTCGACTGCTTCGGGCATGTTGAAATCGCTTTGTGGCAGCACGGTCAAGCCAAAGCTTTGCAGCTCTAGCTGCATTTCCTTGACTTTACCTGGGTTGCCAGTAGCAAGTACAACTTTATTCATAGGCTAAGATTCGCTCTCCAGAGCGGCGGTTTGTTTTTCCATCAACTCACTAATACCTTTATCTGCCAATGCGATCATCGCGTTCATTTCATCGGCACTGAATGGTGCACCTTCTGCGGTACCTTGTACCTCAATAAAATCACCATTGATGTCCATGATCACGTTCATATCAGTTTCGGCAGAACTGTCTTCAGGGTAGTCTAAATCGAGTACTGGCATGCCGTTATAAATACCAACTGAAACTGATGCTATCTGTCGTTCGATCGGGTTTTTCTTGATGATTTTGTTGGCGATCATATAATTAATAGCATCAGCCCGCGCTACATACGCGCCAGTAATGGCGGCCGTTCTTGTGCCCCCATCGGCCTGAATGACATCGCAATCTAAGGTGATAGAATTTTCACCTAATTTACCTAAGTCGACGGCGGCTCGTAAAGATCGGCCGATGAGTCGTTGAATTTCTTGGGTGCGCCCTGATTGTTTTCCACGAGCGGCTTCACGCCCCATGCGAGTGTTAGTCGAGCGAGGTAACATGCCATATTCGGCGGTTATCCAGCCCTGACCTTTACCCTTCAAGAAGTGCGGAATTCGAGTTTCAACTGATGCGGTACACAACACCTTAGTGTTGCCACAGCTTATTAGTACTGAGCCCTCAGCATGAGCCGTATAATTTCGTTCGATGGTGATTTGACGAAGTTCGTCGTTGGCACGACCGCTGGGGCGTGAATGGCTGTTAGACATATGAGTTACTCGGGTGGTTGCGGCCTAGAGCTTGGTTTAGCGCTGGCCAATAATGTGTATTGAACATGCATTGATTACAAAGCATATTATTTCTGTTGGCTAAAATTTGTCGTCAAGGTCGGTGATAAAGCTTTCAATTTCGAGAATTGCACTATCCAGCTCTTTCATGTTGAATTTCTCTTTTGGCAATTCGTCTCCGTCTTTCTGCTTTGAACTTTGACGAATTGAATTTTCTAGAAGTTGAATCGTTTTTGGTTCCTCATAGTCGCTGAAAGAAGGGGTGTCGAGTTGTTTCACTCCCCAAAACAGCACCACGCAAGAAAGGTTATCGCTTGGCGCTTTATTTCGATTTTCTAGCGCTTGAAGTAAGCTGTCTAAGCCAAGACTTGGGTGTTCAGGGTCAACGTAATCGTTTAAATCATCGGGCTTGAACTGTGCCCAAGCGCCATCAGTGGCAAGAAAGAATATGTCGCCATCTTCCATTTCATGAGGCTCACCAATTTGCGGTCTTGGGTTTTCTATGCCGCCTACGCAACGATTAATTGGCGCGTTTTTATCGCACCCTAGTTTTCTTGAAACATGATCTTCGGTGGTGAATTCGATTTTACGTTTGCGGATAAGATACAAACGACTGTCGCCCGAATGAGCCCATGTCGCCACCTCATCATGAATTAAACATACCACGCAGGTCGTTTTCGGTGAATCAACATTGAAGCCTTGGCTTACAGCACGGCGGTGTATTGTGTGGTGTCCGTAGTTGATTGATAGAGTTAAAAAATTATCGGCATTACTTAGCTGCGTTTCAGTTGCTTTTGTGAATGAGTCGCCCATCGCATCAATGAACGCTTGGGACGCCACATCGCCGCCCTCATGACCGCCGAGCCCGTCAGCTACCACCAAAAGGATGGTGCCATTACGTTCGAAAACAGCAGTACGGTCTTCGTTGTAATCTCGGCCGCCTTGATAGCTTTGTTGGGAAACTGAATAATCCACGATGGTATTGATCAATCCGTAATTAGCGGGTTGTCATAATCTCCACAAATTCATCTACCGACTGCGGCCGTTCACTTTGATGTAAGCTACTTGCGCGGTCGATGGCTAAGATTAAATTCTTGCGATAATGCCGGCTATGGGTTTCTTTCAATGGTCGTAAGGTCTCTTTCTTTTTACGTTTAACCGCTGATGGCGGTGATTTGTGCGTTATACAAGCTCGCATTGTCATGGCAATCGCGTAAAGGTCTGAACACAAGTTTAAGTCGGTTTTTTCATGCTGTTCAGGTGCCGAATAGCCATGTGTAAGCGTATGTACTTTGTGACGCTCGCTGGCTGGAAACTTATAGGCCGCACCTAAATCTAGAATTAATGGCACACCGCTTGCACGTAAAAGAATATTGCTGGGCTTTATGTCCAAATGTAAGAAGCTATTTTTATGCACTTCTTTGAAACCGGCTAACACCATACTGAAAACGCTTAAGATAAACTCTTCGTCGGGCACATAGTCGGTATTCTTGATAAACCAGCGCAGGTCTTTGCCATGTTCAAAGCGCATCACTAAATAGGCAGTGTTATTGGCGCGAAAGAAATTCGACACATTGACGATATTGGGGTGATCGATTTGCGAGAGGGTTAAACCCTCATCAAAGAATCGCTTCAAACCAATGTGGTATTTGTGCTCTTGCTCTTTCGGAAAAACGTGCATGGAGCCGCCGCGCGCGCGGCGCATACAGTTGGTTGCGTAAAATTCTTTAATGGCGACAACCGCGTTTGTCTTAGTGTCTAGCGCGCTATACACCACGCTAAATCCACCAACGCCGATTACTCTGCCAACTATGTAGTGCTCTACCATCGTATCCGGCCGTAGGGGAAGCGCTGGAATCGTAGTAGGTTTGGGTTTAAGGATGCTCATTCAGGTATTATAGTACCTGATGGTAATCTTTGTCAGCAAAGCATTCTAAGCAAATTACATTACATGGAGCAAAATCAATGACCCAAAGCATGACCGCCTACGCCCAAGCTGCTATTTCGACTGAGCTAGGAGAGCTAAGCTGCGAACTTAGGAGCGTAAATCATCGTTTTTTGGATGTTGCCCCGAGAATGCCAGATGACCTACGAGCAAACGAAGGCGCTTTGCGCGAAGCGGTAGCGGCAAAACTGGCAAGAGGGCGAATAGACGTATTCATTCGCTTAAAAGAGTCTGAAAGCTCAAGCCTAGAGCCAAATTTAGACGCCGCCGATAATCTGCAATCGTTGCTTGATGAAATGCGCCAACGCTTGCCGGAAATGCAAATGATCCGAGCCATTGATGCGCTCAAATGGCCAGGTATGTTGCAAGCCAAGAAGGCAGACCCAGAACTTATGAAAGCTCACTTATTAGGCGCTCTTGATCAAGCCTTAGATGGATTGGTAGAAGCCAGAGCTAAAGAGGGCAATAAAATGGCCGAGCTGATTCAAATACGTTTGGCGGGTATGTCTCAGGTGATTAAAGAGGTCAAAACGTTTCTACCTGATATTGTTGAAGCCTACAAAACCAGATTAGATGAGAAGTTAGTAGACATTAAAGATCAGCTAGACCCCGCACGGCTAGAGCAAGAATTGGTTATCTTTCTACAAAAAACAGACGTCGCCGAAGAGTTAGACCGCTTGAATGTGCATATAGAAGAAGTGGCGGCAGTGCTAGCAAAGTCAGAACCTGCTGGTAGACGTTTAGATTTCTTAATGCAAGAGCTCAACCGCGAAGTAAATACTCTAGGCTCTAAATCGCAAGACCAGAGATTGACCAAAGCGAGTGTTGATTTGAAGGTGTTGATTGAGCAGATGCGTGAGCAGGTTCAGAATATAGAATGATTTTTCTAGCTGTTTCAGCTCGTTTCAATATTTTCTTAAGCTGTTGATATTTAATGAATTTTTAAGATTTTAATATTTTTAGTTGTTTCAGGTTGTTC
>JAWUZB010000090.1:0-7159 GCA_034110505.1 Gammaproteobacteria bacterium | reverse complement strand
AGTTAGTGAATAAAATAGTATTGAATTTAGTCTTCACTGCACCCGACTTGACCAAGCTATCAACTAATTTTTCCTGCATATCGCTGAGTCGGCTTATCTTCTCTGACTCCTCAAGATTTCGACCATAAGTATGCTTATAGTAGGTATCGAAATCATCATCTGCAATCATACTGATGGTCTGCGTAGAGCCCAGTATTGACGGATCGGCGACTACCATATTGCGTAAAATCAATGGCATATCGCTGGTAAACATCGCATAAAGCTGGCGTTTTTCTGTGCGTCCAGTGATTTCAGGGTATTTCTCTCTCAACGCCTTTTTAAAGAACGATCCAAAACTAGCGGCTTTGATCTCTTGCTCAGTACTTTGCGATGTCAAACCAAGTGTGTCTTGGTTAAAGGTAATCTCGACGTCAACATATGTTTGCGTAAACGCACCTATGCCTTTACTGATAATGTCGGTAAAAAGAAACAAGACACAGGCGATACCAAAGCCAATAGATAAACGCCCAGCCCATTGAAAACGCTTCTCTGATTTATTTCTGCGTTTGCGTGATGCTGCTCGTTTTTCCGCCAATAAAGCTCGGTCTTCGAATAAGCGATTAATCGCATCACTTGCATCAGTGTTAGTAGATTTAGTCATATTGCTCTCGATACTTTTTCACTACTTTTAAAGCGACCACATTGAGCGCCAAGGTAATCACAAATAAGAATAAACCGAGGGCAAAAGCGGCAAGTGTTTTGGCGCTATCGAACTCTTGGTCTCCTACTAACAGCGTTACAATCTGTACTGTTACGGTGGTTACCGCCTCAAGTGGGTTAACCGTCAAATTGGCGGCCAAGCCAGCGGCCATAACAACAATCATGGTTTCGCCAATAGCGCGTGATGCCGCAAGTAGTACACCGCCAACGATGCCAGGCAGTGCCGCCGGGAAAATTACTTTCTTAATCGTTTCCGACTGAGTAGCGCCTAATCCATATGAGCCATCGCGAAGACTTTGTGGAACCGCATTAATTACATCATCGGATAAAGATGAGACAAACGGAATAATCATTACGCCCATGACAATTCCGGCCGCTAAAGCGCTCTCTGAAGAAACCGCTAAATTAGCTAAAAATTCAATATCATTTTGCGCTCCCCAATCTCGCAACTGGTCGCCATAGTGACGTATCGAAGGCGCCACCGTTAAGGCTGCGAAAAATCCGTAAACCACCGTTGGTACCCCAGCTAGAATTTCAAGCGCAGGCTTAACCACAGCGCGTGTTCGAGCGGTCGCATATTCCGATAAATAGATAGCGGACATTAGACCCACGGGTACCGCTATTGATAACGCAATAAATGATATTAGCAAGGTGCCTACGATCAGTGGAATTACGCCGAATGATCCAGATGCCCCGGCTTGGTCGGCCCGGATTGCTATTTGCGGGCTCCAATGTGTGCCCAATAGAAAATCGAAAAATGGCACTTTCTGAAAGAAATGGATCGACTCGAATAATACCGAGAAAATAATTCCAAAGGTTGTGAATATTGCAATACTAGAGCACACGAACAAAGATACGTTAAATATTTTCTCCACCGTGTATCGTGCATTATTGTTGGCTCTAACCGCGCGAAAACCCATTAACGCGCCGAGCACTAACACACAAAACGCTCATAGCGGCATAGCTCGTTCGCTTATCGCCGTCAGCGAAATAAGTCGCTCGACTGCCGGTGCATATTCGCGCCCCATCACATCGATAGAGCCGATACCAGAAGCAACATTGGAAACCTGACTCATTATCAGGCCTAGATTTTCGTCGCTGAATTGCTTTGCTTCTTGGGGCAGAGAACTTTTAACTAATGATGCAATAATCGAGCCATCAAGCACCGACCAAAAGAACACTAGCATCAACGCTGGTATAAGCGCCCACAAGCTCATCATGCTGGCATAGTAAGTCGGCAGCGTGGCAAGGTTGCGGACACCGCCGATTGGCTTGGCAATCTGTTGTGAGCGGCTGTAGCCAATAAAGTAGGCCACCGCCGAAGCCGACAGAATGATTAAGATTAGGGTTGATAAATTCATCTTACCTTTTTACCTTTGACCCATTAATCAGGATTGAAAGACCGATTAATAAGTTCAGAAATACATTGTTGCAGCGCACTGACTTTAGTAAGCAATGCACATCTAATTAGAACGACGGAGTGATGATAGTCGAAGTTTATGACAATTCAGAGTCATAATAACAACTCCTGTTTTTCTACCCAAATAAATTCCTCTCACAGGCTAAATAGTAACTGAAATTAGGACAAAAAAATGACGGATAAGCTTGTACCTTATCCGTCACTGCGATTATCACTAACTTGATTAGGATTTATCGAGTAGAGGCTATTCTAGAGCCAAAACCTCAATTTAATACTACTTTAGGTCTAAGTTTTTTAGCGCTCGTGCGCCACCAGCCATTTCGGCATACTGTTCGTCGCCCAATGGGATTAAACCTTTATCGACTAAGTAACCGTCAGGACCAATAGTATCTTCCGATACAAATGTATTTAGATACTCTTGAATACCAGGAACGGTGCCGATATGAGCTTTTTTAACATAGAAGTACAGTGGTCGACTTACTTTATAAGTACCCGATGCGATAGCGTCAAAACTTGGCTCGTTTCCGTCAATAACCGAACCTTGCACCTTATCGGAATTTTGATCTAAAAAGCTAAAGCCGAAAATACCAAGGGCATTAGGGTTAGCCACCAGCTTATTCACAATTAGGTTGTCGTTCTCACCAGCTTCAATATAGGCGCCGTCTTCGCGAACCGAACGGCCGATGATTTTAACAACATCTTTGCCTTTTGCCGACGCGCCCTTGTTTTTCAACGCAGTGGTCCATGCCGCTTTGATGCCTAACTTTGTAACCATGGCTTCGATTTCATCAGCTTGGTCAGCCTCCATATCACGTAATGCCGCGATATCAGGAATTTGACGTGCACCGCCTTCAAGCGCTAGCTCAGCGAATGCATCACGAGCACCTGAGGTTGGCGGTGGGCCTAACACTTCGATGTTCGAATCTAACAAAGACGGATTTACATCTTTCCATGTTTTATTCGGATTCTCGATTAACTTACCATCTGGTCCAGGCACTAATTTGGCCAAGGCTAAATAGATGTCTTTACGAGATAACTGCATTGGCGTTACACCCTTAGCGTTGGCTAAAACGATGCCGTCATAGCCAATAAGGACTTCAACGATTTCGGTAACGCCGTTTTTTTGGCAATCTTCGAACTCGCTTAACTTAATACGCCGAGATGCGTTTGTAATATCAGCGGTAGCGACACCGACTCCTTTACAGAAAAGCTTTAAACCGCCGCCGGAACCAGTAGATTCTACTTTAGGGGCTTTGAAATCAGTTGATTTACCAAAACGCTCAGCAACCACGGTTGCAAACGGATACACAGTAGATGAACCTACGATGCTAATTGTGTCACGAGCCGATGCTGTTACGACATTCGTAATAGATGCCACTACAGCTAAGCTAATTAAAAGTTTCTTCACAGTGTTCTCCCTTTTTAGATAAGGTCAGATGGTTGTATTAATAACTGAGGCTATCTTAATTATGCCGTGTGACAGCAATATTACAGTGGTAAATCCATCTACTCACTCTCAACGGCCTTAAAATAATTATCTGAAAAAGAAATAAAAGAGAGATTCAACATCAATACAGCTTTATCTTAGACTTTATGCTCTTGGACTAAAATATACGGTGCAACTACAACTGTCCACAGCTCAGTATTTTCGGCATACCACGTTCGTGCATGGTCATTAGTGGGAGGCATAATCAACTCAGATTTAATATGTGACTCCAGTTGATTAACCATATCATTGGCAAATAACACCGCCGTAGCGACTAAGTCTAATGACTTGTCTAAGCGTAGAACTCTTCCCTGTGCAAAAAATTTTTGCAAATCAATCCAATGCATTAACGCAGTCTCGCTGTGCAGTTTCTCTATAATGCTCTGCTGTTCTTGGGTTTGGGGCGACTGACCTTGCTCTGTATCATTCATACTTTATCTTTATTTAGTAGGGTGAGAATTTGGCCAAACATTGTTTGCTAAGCAGCCATAGTTAATGGGAACTAGATAAGAGGAAATAGTTGTTAGCAAATTATTGGTTAAGCAAATAAAAAGCCTCACTACAGTGAGTAGCGAGGCTTTTGCCCTAATCTACGCTCTCTATTAACGCGAAAAGCAATTATCAGAGGGTAGGCTTACAGGCGTACCGATTTATTTTTCGCTAGCATCTTCAACTGCATCAGCTGTGTCGTCAGCCATGTCTTCTGCGCCATCCATAGCCTCATCAGCCATATCATCAGCGCCTTCTACCATGTCTTCTGCACCATCCATAGCCTCATCGGCCATATCACCAGCGCCTTCTACCGCATCACCGACCATATCTTTAGCATCATCAGCCATTTCTTGCATACCATCAACGGCGTCAGTTGTTGCATCTGAAATACTGTCAGCTGCCTCGGTTGTCGCTTCTACAGCATTTGTAGCGGCTTCTTTAGTTGCATCAACAGCGTTGTCAACAGCTGATTTTTCACCACTGTCGCCACAGGCGCTAACAGCTAGGGCAAGAGCTAATGCGATCGCAGTTTTATTAAATGTATTCATAGTATTCAAAGCCTTTGTTATGAAATTTAATTCATTGTTATTTGGGGTGGACGCTTGAAGGGCTAAAATACATCTATTTAGGTATTAATGAGTGCTTGCCCCTCACGTTCGCTTGCTATTATAGCAAAGAGACCGACACAATCTAGCGTCTACCGTAAAGTAAATTGCGATGCTCGGTCTAAGTTTAATTTTTTTAATTAAATTATTCGCGATTAAATCTATAGAGTGTATTGATTATGGCGAAGCTTTGTAGTAAAAATGCGTGCTAATTTTCTTATACATAGCTAAATTGTCTACCCTGCCAATATAGAAAAACCCGCGCACTAGCGCAACGACACACAAATATAGTAATTTGACACTTTTTATTAGCACACAACGTGCTCAATACGCTTGTGTCGGAACATACAAGAGAACTATCCCATGGCAACGAAGAAAGCCACAAAAAAGATTACCACCACTGCGCTTAACCCAAATCAGTTGATTCATGGGATTACACCTTATAAAGAAAAAGCCAGTGAGAAGTACATGAGCCCTAATCATGTTGATCACTTTAGAAACATCCTTGTCGCGTGGAAAACTAATCTACTCGATGAGGTTTCTCGCACCATTCACTTGATGCAAGACGAAACCATTAATCACCCAGACCCAAATGATCGGGCTAGCCAAGAGACAGACATGTCACTTGAGCTGCGGAACCGAGATCGTGAGCGAAAACTGCTTAAGAAAATCGACCAGACTATTGATAGGGTCGACAGTAATGACTATGGTTGGTGTGACCGATGTGGTATCGAGATTGGAATCCGTCGCCTAGAAGCGCGCCCAACCGCCGAATTATGCGTTGATTGCAAAACTCTTAACGAAATCAAAGAGCGCCAAATGATCTAATCAGCATTTGATTCAAGTAATCGCTATTTAAGATAGCAACAAAGTAATAAAAAAAGCCCCCTCAGTCACATGAATGAGGGGGCTTTTTTTATCTCGCCCGTGTAGGCAACATCGCTCTTGATGTCGCCTATAAAGAACTATTTAGATCACTGGTATTGCGGCGGCAATTGATGGCTTTGAGACATGCTCAACGTACGCACCTTCAAGCAATTCTCGAACCCATTGACCGAACTCTCGGTCGGCTCGTTGTTGTCGTAGAATGTTTTCTGCACGCCCTCTGGCTATTTGTTCAGTGACGTTCTTCTTGCGACGATCTTCTACCACAAGAATATGCATACCAAACTGAGTATTGATTGGTTGACTGACTTGGTTCAACGAGATTTTCTGAAAAGCATCTTCGAAAGGTTGCACCATCTCACCCGGAGAGACCCACCCTAAGCTGCCACCATTAGCGGCTGATCCGGTATCGTCTGAATAAATACGGGCAAGGTCTTCAAAGCTCTCGCCAGCTAGGATACGCTGTCGCAAATCAAAAAGCTTCTTCGACGCTTGTGACTTGGCTACTTGTGACTCAGCTTTGATTAAGATATGACTGACTTGGGTTTGAATGATTTCTGTTTTATCACCTTTACGATCTAATAATTTTAAGATGTGTAAACCATTCGGGCTAGCAACTACTTGCGACACCTGACCAGCCTCTAGGTTTTTAATCGCTGACAAAAACACCTCTGGTAATTGCTCAGGTGTTCGCCAACCGATGATACCGCCAGCCTGTGCGTCAGTTGCCTCTGAGTAGGTAAGCACAGCTTGTTGAAAGCTCAATCCACCCTCGATCTGATCTCGAACCTGCTGCGCCAAAACAGCATTAACATTCGGATTTTTGATTAGAATATGAGCGACATTGTATTCAGAGTTATCGTCATTTAAGTTATTTGAATCCATGAAAGTATTAATTTCATAGTCGGGCACCACAACACGTGTTCTAGCGTAATAGTCGGTAAAGCGTGAAATTGTTAAGGAATCACGTACAGACTCTCTAAACATTTCAAACGGCTGGCCTTCAGATTCAAGCCTAACTCTTAGTTGCGCCGAGCTAACATTTTGTTGACCAGCAAAACGTTCAATGGCTTGTGCCAATTCTTGGTCGACAATTTCAATTCCGCGTCGATTTGCTTCTTGAACCTGTAATCGGTCGCTGACCATACCATCAAGCAATTGCTTATGAAGGTCGTCCGGCACCGGCTTGCTTTTATCAAATTCGCGCATAACTGTTTGCAAACGATAGTCGAACTCAGACTGAGTAATAACATCTTCGTTTACGATCACTAGAACGCGATCCATAAACACAATATTCTGCTGAGCGGCTAATGAAAAACTAGCGGCAATAGCAAAAATTGCGATTGTATTTTTAATTAATGTTTTCATAATATCTTTTGGTTAGCGTTCAAAAACAACATAACTTTTGATTTCTCTCGCGGCACTATAGGCCTGTTCGTAAGCGCCCTAGAGCTGTAAGTTCAAGTTCGATAAAAAAGGCCGTACGTTTGTCATCGCCATCAATATCGTTAGTTCGACGTAATCGCGTATCAATGCGACTGGTGCCAATAAAGCGAAGCTTCCAACAACAGC
>JAWUZB010000089.1:0-12469 GCA_034110505.1 Gammaproteobacteria bacterium | reverse complement strand
GCAGGATGACTGTTATTTGTAGCTCAGGATGACCGTTATTTGTCGCTCAGGATGACTGTTATTTGTAGTTCATGATTATTAGCTTACCCCGTCATCCTGAGCGCAGCCGAAGGATCTCACTTAAACATTACCGCTCAATCTTAGTAACACCCTGTGCGCCGCCCAATAGCAACACATCTGCGCCGCGCTGTGCAAATAGGCCGTTAGTCACCACGCCTGCCAGTTGGTTGATCTGGCGTTCTAGCTCAACTGGGTTGCCAATTTTTAGGTCGTGTACATCAATGATTAAGTTGCCATTGTCGGTGATCACCCCTTCGCGCAAAATTGGATTGCCGCCGAGTTTTACTAATTGGCGTGCGATATACGATTTCGACATTGGAATGACTTCAACCGGTAACGGAAACGCGCCTAGCATGTCGACTAATTTTGAGTCGTCGGCGATGCAGATAAATTTGGCACTGGCGGCGGCAACGATCTTCTCGCGGGTTAATGCGGCACCACCGCCTTTGATTAAATGTAGGTGCTTGGTCGATTCATCGGCGCCATCGACGTATATCGGCAAATCGCCCACTTGGTCTAGCTCATACACTTTTATGCCGTGGCCACGTAGTCGCTCGGCTGATGCTTCTGAGCTGGCGACTGTGCCATCAATTTTGTTCTTCATTTTGGCTAACTCGTCAATAAATAAGTTAGCAGTAGAGCCGGTGCCGACGCCGACAACCCAGTCCCATTCTATGTACTCAATGGCGGCTTCGGCTACCAGTTGCTTCGCTTGTTCTGGGGTCATAATATTTTATACTCTTCGGTAGGTAACATAGTCAAATGTTGGGCTTGTGTCGGTAATGCTTTGGCGTGCTGTTTGTTTAAACTCACCACCTGAGAAATTTGGAAAATAGGTATCTGCGACCGGTGCGTCAGCGACTTCGGTCATTTCCAGCGATGTGGCGTAGGCTAAAAATAGTTTGTATATCTGCCCGCCACCGATCACGAATATTTTCTCGGGTACGGCGCTTTTAGCTAACTCTAAGGCGCTATCAATAGAGCTGGCGACGCTTACTCCATCGGCATGCCAATCACTATTTGCGGTGAGCACAATGTTTAATCGACCAGGGAGAGCGCGACCGATAGAATCAAAGGTTTTGCGGCCCATGATGATCGGTGAGCCCATTGTCAGCTGTTTAAAACGAGGTAAGTCGCCAGGCAAGTGCCATAGCAAGTCGGTATTGCGGCCCATTTCGCCGTTCTCTCCAACGGCGGCGATTAAGATAATTTCCATTAGACGGCTACCGGTGCTTTGATCGCAGCTTGAGCAACATAATCGAGCAATTCGAAGTCTTCAAATTTGAAATCAAATAGATCGTTTACATCAGTGTTAATTTTCATGGTTGGCAAGTCACTCGGGCTTCGGCTAAGTTGCTTTAGCACTTGTTCTTCGTGGTTGCTGTAAATATGGACATCGCCAAAGGTGTGCACAAACTCGCCAAGCTCGAGCTGGCAAACTTGCGCTACCATCATCGTTAACAATGCATAACTGGCAATGTTAAACGGCACGCCCAAGAATAAATCAGCGCTTCGCTGATACAGCTGGCAGCTTAATTTCTTGTCGTGTGACACATAAAATTGGAACAAGGTATGGCACGGCGGCAAACCGGCTTTGGCCATTTCTTCTATTTCAGCAGGATTCCAAGCCGAAACGATTAGGCGTCGCGAGCTAGGGTTGGTCTTAATCTCGTTAATCACCCAGCTGAGTTGGTCAATGCCGGAGAAGTTGCGCCACTGCTTGCCGTAAACCGGCCCAAGTTCGCCCCACTGATCAGCAAAATCTTGGTCGTCACCAATCCTAGCGACAAATTCGCTGAGCTTATTCTGCCACTCGGGTGAGTGTTGTTCTAAGTCGCCGAAGGCGTTTTTATTCAAATAGTTTTGAAACGGCCATTCATTCCAAATGCCCACTTTGTTATCGACTAGGTATTTAATATTGGTGTCGCCACGAACAAACCAAAGGAGCTCGTGAATGATGCCGCGTAAGAATACTTTTTTGGTGGTTAACAGCGGGAAGCCAGCGGCTAGATCGCAGCGAATTTGTCGACCAAAGACACTGCGAGTACCGGTGCCGGTGCGGTCGTCTTTGCCGATGCCATTGTCGTAAACGTCTTGCAGTAGGTCTAAATACGCTTTCATTTATTTCTCATGATTAGTTGCTCTAGCCGCAAAGTGCCGATCAACTATTCTCGCGTGCTATTGCACGATATCCAATGTCAGAGCGGCAAAACATACCGTCCCAGGAAATTTTCTCGATAGCCTCGTACGCTAATTTCTGCGCGTGGGTTACTGAGTCACCGAGGGCGGTAACGCAAAGCACTCGGCCGCCACTGGTCACTACCTTGCCATCTATTAGCGCGGTACCAGCCTGAAAGGTTTTGCAATCATCGGTGTCACAATTATCAAGACCAGAAATTACTAAGCCTTTAGCGTAGTTATCAGGGTAGCCGCCGGCGGCTAGAACCACGCCAAGTGCGGCACGTGGGTCCCAGTCTGCGCTGGTGTGGTCAAGCTTTTTATCCACTGCAGCCAAGCAGAGCTCGGCTAAATCAGATTTTAAACGCATCATAATTGGCTGCGTTTCGGGGTCGCCAAAGCGGCAGTTAAATTCAATTACCTTCGGTATACCATCGATGCCAATCATCAGACCCGCGTATAAAAATCCGGTGTAAGGGTGGCCTTCAGATTTCATTCCCTCAACCGTTGGCAGAATAACCGTTTGCATGATTTTGTCGTGCATCGCCGCGCTTACAACCGGGGCCGGTGAGTACGCACCCATGCCGCCAGTGTTCGGGCCAAGATCGCCATTATCACGCGCTTTATGGTCTTGCGAGGTTGCCATAGGCAATACATTGTCGCCGTCAACCATACAGATAAAGCTGGCTTCTTCGCCCGCCAAAAATTCTTCGACGACTACCCGCGCGCCCGCATCACCAAACTTATTGTCGATGAGCATGTCGCGCGCGGCGGTTTGTGCTTGATCGACCGTGTGAGCAACAATAACGCCTTTACCCGCCGCTAAGCCGTCGGCCTTAATTACTATTGGTGCGCCAATTTCGGCAATGTAGGTACACGCTAGATCAGCATCAGTGAAAACTTGGTAGGCACCTGACGGGATCTTGTACTTGGCTAAGAAGTCTTTGGTAAACGCTTTAGAACCTTCGAGTTGAGCGGCACCGGCGGTTGGACCAAAACATTTCAAGCCAGCGTCTCTAAAGGCATCGACTACGCCCATAACTAAGGGGGCTTCTGGGCCGACAATGGTCAGAGCAATGTCATGGTCTTGCGCATAGGCAACTAACGCGGGTATATCTTCGCTACCAATCGCCACATTAGAAACCTTGGGTTCGCCGCCACTACCGGCATTGCCGGGTGCTACAAACACATTTGAAACCTGTTCAGATTGAGCAACTTTCCACGCTAGCGCGTGTTCGCGACCGCCACTGCCGATAATTAGTACGTTCATAGAGAATAGATGCCGATATACAGCTGTGTATCAAGAAGGTTATCTGGGCAACGAATTTTACATTGTGGCGGCGTAAATGTCTTGAGCTCAAATCGGGATAAAAGTATTTTTGACTAAGCTCAGTTCGGTTTTTCATAATTCCCCTGAGCTGTCAAAAACCAACGATCATCAATTATTCAACTGTCGTTGTAATTCGAGCTCCATACCAGCATGCGTTTCGACTAACGATTCATCAACTTTCGTGGCCAAGCTAACAAGCACCGTGACCAACGTCGCGACCATGAAACCAGGCACTAATTCGTAGACATAACTGCTCAGAGTTTGCCCGGCGATTTGAATCGGTGCTACTAGCCAAAACACCACGGTTAAGGCACCTGATGCCATGCCCGCTAGTGCGCCAAGGCGGGTCATGCGAGGCCAAAATAGGCTAAGTAATATAACCGGCCCAAAGGCGGAGCCGAAACCAGCCCAAGCATTACTTACCAACGACAAAATAGAACTGTCTCGATCATGCGCCAATACCACGGCAACAATCGCTACCCCAACCACTGAGCCGCGACCGACTAGCAAGCGTTCTTTTTGACTGGCCTTTGGACGTAGAAAGGTATGATACACATCTTCGGTAATCGAGCTAGAGGCGACCAATAACTGTGACGAAATGGTGCTCATGATGGCGGCTAAAATAGCGGCTAACAAAAAGCCTGCCAATAGCGGATTAAATAAGGCGTTCGCTAGAACGATGAATATGGTCTCGGGGTCGTCGAGTTGAGTTTCGGTGGCGCTGATGTACGCCGCGCCAACCAAACCAACAAAAACGGCACCAAATACGGCAAGTATCATCCAGGTCATGCCGATACGACGAGCGGTGGCTAAATCCTTAATGCTGCGAATTGCCATGAAACGCACAATGATGTGAGGCTGACCAAAATAGCCTAAGCCCCAACTTAAGGCGGAAATCGCCGCGACAATGGATATGTTGTTGAAACTTAGCATTTCAACCGGCATTTGCGATAATTCGGTGGTTACCGCGGCAATCCCGCCGGTGCTGGTGAGGGCAACGTAGGGCACCAGAATTAAGGCAATTAGCATGATGCAACCCTGTACAAAATCGGTGGTGCTAACGGCCATAAAGCCGCCAAAGGTGCTGTAGGCGACCACCACTCCAGCGGTCAGATACAGACCTATTTCATATTGGATACCAAACACTGATTCGAATAATTTACCACCAGCGACTACGCCAGAGGTGGTGTAGATGGCGAAGAATATAATGATCACCACGGCGCATAGAATACGCAGCAAGTGAGAGTTATCAGCAAAACGGCGTTCTAAGTACTCGGGAATCGTAACGGCATCATTTAAGTACTCTGTGTAAATCCGAAGTCTAGGCGCAAGAAAACGATAGTTTAGGTAGGCACCTATGGTTAAGCCAACGGCAATCCATGCACCGCTAATGCCGGTTAAATAGATTAACCCGGGAAGACCCATTAACATCCAGCCGCTCATATCAGAAGCGCCAGCTGACAGTGCCGTAACCGCGGGGCCAAGCTTTCTGCCGCCTAGCATAAAACCAGAGACATCTTTTTCAGTATTGAGGTAGCCATACACGCCGATGCCAAGCATGAGTAAAAAGTAAGCGCCTATCGAAATGTATAAACCTGATTCCATGATTGAAATGCCTCAGTTGAAATATGTAAATCTTGAAATAAAAAAGGGGTCTAATTCAAGTTCACCTTGAATTAGACCCCTAGAACGAATGTGCCTAAAACATAATTAGGCACTCACTCAGTTGACTAGAAGTCGGCTGTCATTCTCAAGTAATAACGACCGCCACCTAAACCAGCAGGGTGATTCAATGGGTAAATAGCCCCTAAGAAGCCACCATCACGGCCGGTAAAGCCGCCAGTTTCCCATTCGTCTGGGTAGGTATCAAATAGGTTTTTCGCGCCTATCGCCAAGCTAACCACATCCGTTACTTGCCATGCTAATTCGGCATCAACAATGAATAAACCGTCGGTTGTTACCGGTAAGGTTTCGTCGTTGAACAAAGATTCGAATGCGTCGTCATAGTAGTTAACACGAAGTAGCGCGTTGAACGGCTCAAAATTATGATTTACCGATAAGGTTGCACGATAGTCTGGTACCGACTCTTCAACTTCTCGAGCACGAGCTTCACTAACCGTGTTGCCACGATTGGTTACTTCGGTATCGGTGAAGTTAACGGCTAAGGTAACATTGGTATCAGAATTATTCCATTGGATTGGGTAGTTGGCAACAATATCAACGCCGCTAGTGTTAGTGTCAAAGTCATTTACAAAGAATGAAATTTGGCTAACCGTTGCCGCTTCTGGGCTGCCACTAGCTACCAATATCGCACGATCTTCAGCGTTTACATTACGAGTAACTTGGGCGATTCGACCTTCAATGTCGATGTCAAAGTAATCTACTGTAAGGTCTAGGGCACCAATCGATGCGGTAAAACCTATGCTTAGGTTATTAGCATCTTCGGCTTTTAACTGAGAGCCGCCAAATCGTTGCGCAATCGGATTGGTACTTGCGACTACCAGTAACTCTTCGAGTTGGCCGTTGTTAAAATTAGTCGCTGCACGCTGTAGGTTTTGCTGACCCACGCTGGGTGCGCGAAAGCCAGTACTAACAGCGCCACGAATATTAACGTAGTCATTAAGGCTATAACGAACGGCTACTTTACCGTTTGAGGTATTGCCGAAGTCGCTAAAATCTTCATAACGCAGTGCCGCTGCCACTAACAGTTTGTCGGTAACATCAGCTTCTAAATCAATGTAGGCACTGCTTGAATTACGGCTAAAATCTCCGGCAACTGCAGGGCTAAAGCCTTGAAAGCCGTTGGAGCCGACAGAAAAGCCTTGGCTTGTGAACGGCCCAGCAACATATGACTCAAGTTGCCCAGATTTAATTTCAAAGGCCTCATCATGGTATTGCAAACCAAATGCAAGGTTTAAGTCTGACGCAAAACCAGCGACCGCATAACCTTTTGAAAAATCTGCGTTGATGACTGTTTCGGTTTCAATTTGTGAACCCAAATTAAAATCAAATGGTGATTGCGCGCCAAGTGATGCGTTTACCGTATTGAAGATTTGATAGGCCAAATCGTTTTGACCGTATACCACACTGAAGTCGTAGATTAATCCGCCGTCAAATTCACCGCGAATACCGGCGGCTGCACTGAGGTCGGTGACGCTGCCGCCAAATCTTGGCGTGAAACCACCAGGAAACCTAGAGTTAAACGCAAAGCAGTTATCGCCAGCACTATTAATGAACGCTTGCGAATCGGCAAAACTTGAGGTTGGCAATGCCCCTGTTGGGCAGCCCGCCCCGGTAGAATCAGCAAACAGCACGTTGCCACCGGCCGCGAATACACCCGACCGATTGGTTGGGTTGCGATAAAAGAAGCTACCGTCTACATCACGAGTCGCGTAGTTACCAAAGAAGTATAACTCCGTGTCTTCTGCTATTGGCAGCGCTGCATTAAGAATCAACTTGTAGTCATCGGTAACGTTAGGCGCACCCCAAACCACAACTGGGTCTTGGATCGGAAAGCCAGCTGCGGCTAATGCCGTTGCTCCACTATTGGTGCCTTCACCATCTTGAATTCCTCGACTGGTCGCTTCAGAATCCTTCACTTCAAACGCAAGTACGGCAAAACCGCCATCGTCACCGAGTGGCATTCCGACCACACCAGAGACTTCTTTTTGCGTGCCATCGCCCTCAAACGCTTCGCCGTATTGAACCGTCACTTTTTTGATTGTTGGATCGTCTTGTAAGCTGAAGTTTATTACCCCAGCAATTGCGTCAGAGCCGTACTGAGCGGCTGCGCCATCGCGCAATACCTCTACCTGTTTCAAGGCCGCACCGAATAGTGGTGTAACGTCTACCGCTTGTGCACCACGGTTGGTGCCTGAAACGAATTCACCAACGACGGCACCACGATGACGGCGTTTACCGTTGACTAATACTAAGGTTTGGTCCGCGGCAAGTGCTCGCAGGTTAACCGGACGGACGAGTGTGGCCGCATCTGAAATTGGTTCACGGCTAGCATTTAACGATGGGATTATGTTGGTCAGCGCATCAATAGCGTTGGTATCGCCTTGGCGAGTCAACTCTTCGCTACTAATAATGTCGATCGCAACGGCCGCGTCGACCGATGAGCGAGGTGCCGCTCGACGGCTACCGATAACACTGATCTCTTCGAGTGTTTCGCTTGACGGTTGAGGCGCATCTTGAGCAAATACAGGGCTTGAAATTACCCCGCCTGTAGCGACCGTTATCGCTAGTAATAGTTTCTGAAATTTAGGCAGCAGTTTCATTTTTATCCTCTTTCTGGTGTTGTTTATTGTAATAATAATTTTTCTTATCAACGTAAAGCTTGGTGATAGCTTTCAACCGATTTGGTCGATAACTTTCTGCCCCACTAGTAATCGACCTTTAATTGTCAAAAGTTCGCCACATGTTTTTTTGTTGAAGGCTAGAGTTATTTCTTAATTTATAGTAGAACAGGCATGGAAGTTTTTTAGCCTTATGAATGAGGCCTTACAATTTTTATTACTTATATAAACGTATAAATTTAACTATTAGTTCATTTTTTACAAATAAACGGGATATTAGGCTTTTCATGAAAACGCTAGATCGATTTAACAAGAAGATATTGAGCATTTTATTACAAGAGGGAAGGCTGCCAATTAGCCATCTCGCAACACGGGTTGGCATCTCTAAGTCACCCTGCCAGGCGCGGGTTAAGAAGCTTGAAGAGGAGGGCTATATATTGGGTTACAAGGCCTTACTGAATCATTCGAAAATGGGCCAAGAGCTGGTTGCCTATGCGCAAGTGACTATGTCAGACACCCGTGACCCAGCACTAAAAGAGTTCAATCAGGCGGTGCGAAAAATTGCCGAAGTCGAAGAGTGCTACATGATCGCGGGGGCGTTTGACTACCTACTGAAAATTCGAACCTCCGACATTAATGCCTACCGAGCGGTATTGGGGGAATCAGTTTCAAGCCTGCCTCACGTTGCTAGTTCGTCTACTTTTGTATCAATGCAGGCGGTGAAAGAGCGTTAGTGAGTGTGGTGGTGGTTGGAAAAGAGCTGGTAAGTAAGCGTATTACTGGATCTGTAGATACAAGGCTAAGTGTCATTAATGGCTAGCCCCCCGAAGAAACCAATTACCAACGATACTTTGTCGTTTTTGCTCTGCACTGCGTCGAAGCCTTGCACTGCCAGTTTGCCGTGGAGATGTATCGCCCAACGGTAGCGATGAACGTTATGGTGACTGTCGACGTCACTGATTCTTGAGTAAATAGCCCCCGGTATGCGCGCCTGTACCTGGTGCACCATGGCTTCGAAAGCATCTATGCCAGTGAGTTCTATGGTTGGATCAACAAACCTCACATCATGGTTGAGGGCGGCATCGAGGTGCCCCCTGATTTTGCTCGCATCGCGTTCGTTCCAGGCGTCTAGCATGCGATCAAAGGCTTTTGGGTATGTTTCCATTTTTCCTCCGATAGTTAGATTTCTATCATTGCATAGATTGGCCGCAGCTCACTTTTTATCTTCATCTGATAATGGCTGTGATCTGCTAGCGTTGGTTTATTATAAAAATAAAGTAATAGGGCGGACTGGTGTCATATTTGAAACGTGGTTTAGGAGGCATTTTTTTTCTTGCCATAGTAATAGCAGCTCAGTGGCTATGGAATCCGTTGTCGAGTAACCCAAGTGCCGAGGTGTTACGCCAAGGCGCTGAAAATTATGATGCTGAGATTGTTCGCGATAAGTGGGGCGTGCCTCACATTCTTGGAAAGCGCAACGCTGATACTAGCTTCGGTCTAGCCTATGCACATGCCGAAGACGACTTTGAAACGATACAAGAAATGGTTGCTGCAACGCGCGGCGTGTTGGCTCAATATAGAGGCCGAAGCGCAGCGCCAGCCGACTACTTAGTGCAACTATTCGATGTTTGGCAGACGGTCAACTCGCGCTATCAAGATGATGTGCCTGAAGATGTGAAGGAGA
The DNA here is from genome assembly GCA_034110505.1 of Gammaproteobacteria bacterium. Lineage (GTDB taxonomy): Bacteria > Pseudomonadota > Gammaproteobacteria > Arenicellales > Arenicellaceae > Arenicella. The sequence continues at coordinate 2,916 of JAWUZB010000089.1, read as the reverse complement.
TTGCCAAGGCCTACGCGGCTGGGATCAATCTATATGCATCCCAATACCCTGACAGTGTGTGGCAGGGCTTAGCACCGTTTACGGCTGAAGATATCGTTGCCGGCTTTGTTTTCAAAACACCGTTTTTCTATGGTATCGATAAACCGCTGCTGGATCTACTCGACGAGAGTAGCAACCTAGAGATGGCACTTGCACCTTCAGCGGGTAAGCTTGCTTGGTCGCTAACAAAACGAGGTCAAAGTGAGCGAGGCTCGAATGCCTATGCGGTGTCGGCCGAACGTTCGGGTGACGATGTAACTCAGTTGCTGATTAACTCTCATCAGCCGTTAACGGGGCCTGTGGCCTGGTACGAGGCGCATATTGTCGCCGAGCAAGGTTGGAACATTCAGGGAGGTTTGTTTCCCGGTACGCCGGTTATTCTGCATGGCTTTAGTGAGAACCTAGGATGGGCAAACACGGTAAACCATATCGATTTGAGCGATGCTTATTTGCTTACTCGAAATCCAGATAATCCGAACCAGTATCGTTTGGATGGGCAATGGCATGATTTTGAAAAGCGCGAAGTAACCATGCTAGTTAAGCTGTGGAGTGATTTTCGCTTTCCAGCAAAACGCACGGTGCTGCGCAGCAAGCATGGCCCAGTGATCGAATCGGGTGATAGAACCTATGCATTGCGTTACGCGGGCATGGACGAAATACGTCAGTTAGAGCAATACGTTCGCTTAAATCAAGCTGAGAACTTTGATGGCTTTATGCAAGCGATGCAGATGAATGCCTTGCCGAGCATCAACTATGTCTACGCTGACAAAGAAAATAATATTGGCTTTATTCATAATGCTCAATACCCACAGCGAGATGATTCGTGGGACTGGAGTAACGGCCTGCCAGGCGATAGAAGTGATCTAATATGGCAAGGTTATCTCCCCTTCACTGATGTGCCTAAGTTGATTAACCCTGTATCGGGCTTGATCTTTAATGCCAACAACACGCCGTTCTCGGCGACTGACGGACCCGATAATTTGCGCGCGTCAGATTTTCCGCAATCAATGGGTTTGGCCACCAACCAAACTAATCGCTCATGGCGTGTGCTGGAAATGAATGATGGTGTTACGCCAATAGACCAAGCAGAGTTACTGCGACAAAAATTCGATATTCAATACTCAGAAAAATCAGACCAAGCACACATTTTGCAAACAGCGCTACAGCAAGACTGGTCTGACAATGCTGATCTAGTGTCGGCACAAGAAATCATTAGAAAATGGGATCGAAGAGCTGATTTAGGCAATCTAAACGCGGCGCTACCGATTCAGATACTCAGCGAAATTAGACAGAGCCCAGATCAAGACGATACCTCGCCCGGAGCAGTCAGGTCAGCCGCCGAAAAAGCGATAAGCTACTTTAAGACTAACTACGGTGGCCTCACTCCTAAATGGTCAGAGGTGAACCGTTTGGTTCGCGGCGACTATAATCAGCCTCTTGCCGGTGGCCCAGATCTACTTCGCGCGGTCTACGCTATTGGCTTCGAGGAGGATCAAAAATCCTATGCCACGCACGGCGATTCTTGGATGGCACTGGTGTCTTGGGATCAGCTTACTGGCAAGCAAGAGGCTAAAGTAGTACACCAATTTGGCAGTGCAACATTAGACGCTTCATCACCACATTATGCCGACCAAGCGGATCTCTTCGTCAAGCAGCAATGGCGTCAAGCAAGCTTTGATATGCAGCAGATTAGAGCGAAGGCCAGCCGGACTTACTTTATCGGGGGGAATTCAGCTAGTAAAAAAAACGAGGCTAAACAGTAGCCTTGATTGTTGCTCGAGAGGGTATTACTGCCTCAGGTGTTCTTTTTTCACTGAGTGCCAACCGTTTGATGACGGGTTAAATAGTAATGTTGGCTAAGGCTTCAAAATAGGGCGCGGTTAAATTAGTCAATTGCGCCCTCGAAGCCAAGCTGCCGCCAAGCTTCATACACCAAAATCGATACTGAATTAGATAAGTTCAGGCTGCGGTTATTCGGCTGCATCGGAATCAATAAACGATTTTTCTCAGCAATTGACTGCATTACCTCGGCGGGTAAACCCTCGGTTTCAGAACCAAAAAGCAGTACATCATCGTGCTCAAACTTTACCTCGGTATAACGAGTGTGACCCTTAGTGGTTATTGCAAAAAGGCGCTTAGGGTTAACCGCTTCAACAAACGCCGAATAGTTTTTATGCCGAGTTATCGTTGAAAGATCATGATAATCGAGGCCTGCTCGCCGTAGTTGCTTCTCTTCAAAGTCAAATCCCAGTGGCTCAATTAGGTGTAACTGAAAACCAACGTTGGCCGCCAACCTAATGACGTTACCCGTGTTGGGAGGTATTTTGGGGTTATGTAGAGCAACGTGGATCATTTTTATTGGTCAGGTTTTTATTTAGGTGAGGTGGGAATAGATTAGTGTCATGCAATTTTTTTTGGAATGTTTATACAGCGAGATACTTCGGCTGCGCTCAGTATGACGATCTATAGAATACGTCATGCTGAGCGAAGCCGAAGCATCTCACGATTAGAAAAACACTATTTAGGCTTTCGCACGTGCGTTCTATCAAGCTCTAACTTCAAAGACTGTCCAGATTTTAGCACTTCAGTCAGCGACAATAATAATGAAATAGTCATTGACGCTAGACTGGCGACAAATAGAACTTCGCCGTAATGCTGTTGGCTCGATATTAATGCGAGCATTGAAAAAATACAGAATAAGAATGCCACGACACCGAACGCCTGCATGTATTTGATCAGCAGAATGCGTAGATGAATGGATTCGATTTGCAGCACTCTGTTGTGTCCGTCTTGGTCATCGAAGCTCTGGTTTAGCGAACGCACAATACTGGCCAACGCTAAATATCGATTGGTATAGGCTAAGAATAGTAGCGAAAT
>JAWUZB010000088.1:0-7710 GCA_034110505.1 Gammaproteobacteria bacterium | reverse complement strand
AAGTCGATCTTGCCAATGCCGCTTACGCCGCCAGTAATATTATTCCAGTATTAATCAAGTGTTAGGCCAACGGGAGAAACAATACCCATTCCTGTCACGACAACTCGTCTTTTGCTCATGATGTTTTTATCTATTTAGTGCTATTCGGAGGGCTAAATATCAGCAGCGCTACCAATTGCATATGTCCGAGGATCAAACATCGAGACTCAATAATTAAAAAAGCCACTGTAGTGTGAACTAAAGTGGCTTTTTTATCTTGTTAAAGCGCAACCTCAGCAATCTAAGGCTAGCGTTAACGCTCTAAGCTAAATCCCGATTATGTAGACTGCTTGTTTACGTAATCGATCGCTAGTTGAACAGTAGTGATGTTTTCAGCTTCTTCGTCAGGAATTTCTGTTTCAAATTCTTCTTCTAAAGCCATTACTAATTCCACAGTGTCTAGTGAATCGGCACCTAAGTCGTCGACGAATGATGCGCTGTTTACAACTTGGTCTTCGTTTACGCCTAATTGTTCGATAACGATTTTCTTAACACGTTCTTCAATGCTGCTCATGAGTGTACCTCTATGTAAGGGAGCTAATTAACATTCAGTTTAATACGGATAAAATAACCGTACTCAACATTCTGCTAGATAAATACTACTATTAAAAAACCAACAACGATATATAAAAAATTATCGATCATCGTTGGTCGATGTTCTGATGCCGCGCATTATATAAAAAAGTCACGGATTTGCAAAATAAATACTGTCCATTTGACTAATAAATACCAGTTTTTTGAGATATTTTTTAGCTCATGTACATGCCACCGTTCACATGCATGGTTGTACCGGTCACATACGCACTTTCGTCCGAGGCTAAGAATACCACTGATGCGGCAATATCGGCAGGCTCACCTAAGCGAGAAGCGGGAATGTTCGCGGTCATCTTGATAACTTGCTCTTCATTTAGCGCTTTAGTCATGTCGGTATTAATAAAACCCGGCGCTATCGCATTAACAGTAATTCCTCGTGAGGCAATCTCTTGTGCAAGCGATTTAGTAAAACCTATGACACCCGCTTTAGCGGCAGCGTAATTCGCTTGACCCGCATTGCCAGAAACACCGACCACGGAGGTAATATTAATAATTCGTCCACTTCGTGCCTTCATCATGCCGCGTAACACGCCTTTAGACAAACGAAAAACTGACTTTAGGTTAGTTGTCATGATGTCGTCCCATTGGTCTTCTTTCATGCGCATAACCAGATTGTCGCGGGTAATGCCGGCGTTGTTAACAAGCACAGTGATAGCACCATAGTTATCGGCTATCGCTTTAAGTACCGACTCAATCGACTCACTCTCAGATACGTTAAGCACCATACCTTGGCCTTTGAAGCCAGCATCGCTTAATCGCTGAGTAATACTATCAGCGCCACTTTGTGATGTCGCTGTGCCTATAACAGTAGCTCCTTGAGCCGCCAACTGACTGGCAATTGCTTGACCAATCCCTCGGGTGGCACCGGTAACTAAACAAATTTTATTACTAAGATCGAACATTCAATTTTACCTATCTATGAATCCGAATATATTATAAATTTTTTAAAGCAGTGCGTCGAACGCTTCGGGCTTATCAATGCACGCAATGTTAACGCCTTTGATAATACGCTTAACCATGCCGCCTAACACTTTACCCGGACCGCTTTCAATAAATAAATCAACGCCTTGTTGATGCATTGTAACAACAGATTCGACCCATCTAACCGGAGAATCCAGTTGCGAGACTAAGTTAGCTTTAACATCATCTGAGTTTTGCGCAATTTTAACGTTGCAGTTATGCAGAACGGGAATATTAGGCACCATTACATCAATGCCTGCCAAGCGCTCAGCTAGGCGCGCGGACGCTGGCGACATTAATGAACTGTGTGCTGGTATTGATACAGGTAGTGGTAAGGCTCGCTTTGCTCCTGCGGCTTTCATGGCTGGCCCAGCGCGTTCAATAGCCGCTGCACTGCCGGCAATAACAACTTGACCAGGCGCATTAAAGTTAACCGCTTGAAGAACATCATCACCGGCTATCTCAGCACACACTTTAATTACTTGCTCGTCGTCAAGACCAATAATCGCCGCCATACCGCCCTCACCTGCTGGAACCGCCTGTTGCATATAACGACCACGATCACGAACCAGTGCGACACCATCGCTAAACGATAAAGCACCCGCCGCAACTAAGGCTGTATATTCGCCTAAACTATGGCCCGCCATAATCACTGGAGCCTGACCGCCCAGTTCACACCAAACACGCCATGCCGCGACGCCGGCTGTTAACAGCGCAGGTTGCGTGTTTTCGGTTTGAGATAGCAACTCAATTGGGCCTTGCTGGGTCATCGCCCACAAATCAACACCGAGGGTGTCGGAGGCTTCGACAAATAATTCTTTGACCAGTGAATGCTTAACCGCTAATTCACCCATCATGCCAATCGCTTGAGAGCCTTGACCAGGAAAAATAATTGAGAATGACATAATAAATAATTTAAGTTGTTGTTTTAAGTTATTGTTTCAGCTTAATTTTGTGATGAAAAAACTTTCGCTATTTCTAAACTAATATGACCAATAACATCCATTTCTGCTTGCTTATTAGCCTCTTGAATTGCATGTAAAAAGCCTAACTCGTCAGTACCACCATGACTTTTAATAACAATCCCATTTAGACCAATTAAAGTAGCGCCATTATGCAACCGAGGGTCTAGTCGAGACTGCATCGCTTTGAGTATTGGCATACATAGTAGCGCCAAGGCTTTAGTCAAAAATGATCGTTTGAATTCTTCTTTAAGAACATTGAAAATCAGCTTCGCCGTACCCTCGCTAGCTTTAAGCGCGACATTACCTTCAAAGCCATCACAAACGATTACATCGACCTTGCCGCTAAACAGCTCGTCGCTTTCAACATAGCCAACATAATTTAGTTTACTGTTGGCTAATAATATTGAGGCCTTTTTAACCTTTTCGCTACCTTTAATTTCTTCCGCACCAACATTGAGCAAACCAACTCTCGGGGCTTTTTTGCGGTCGACAAATTCTGTTAACACTGACCCCATAACGGCAAACTGAACTAACATTTCAGGGCTCGAATCAACGTTTGCACCAAGGTCCAACATGTGCACCGTCTGACTCGTATCCTGACACGGCATGGTAGAAATAATCGCCGGGCGATCAACCCCTGAGATAGTCTTCAAGACAAACCTAGCCGTGGCCATTAGGGCGCCAGTATTACCTGCACTAACAGCCGCTTGCGCGGTACCATCCTTAACCAGATTTATAGCAACACGCATAGAAGAATCCTTCTTACGCTTTAATGCTAAGGCCGGAGACTCATCCATTTCAACCACTTCAGATGCCGCTTGGATAGCAAGTGAACCGCTCTTCAGTAAGGCCTCGCCCTTGTGCTCAGCAACCAACTCAGCAATCGGCTCAGGCTTACCAACTAGAATTACCCGGTGAGACTTTGCGTTAACTTTATTAAGAAAATTGATAGCGGCAGGTACGGTAACTTTAGGCCCGTGATCACCGCCCATTGCATCTATAGCAATGGTAGTAGTATTGGATTTTGGATACATGTATTAGGCGATTACGATTAGTTTTTGCGCGACTTTAATTTGTTTTAAATAATTATAGATATTTTTATTCTGTCGCTTAGGCTTAGCATAGAGCAGTAGCGTAATTCTGGCAAATGGCAGACTGATGACAATACGCCGTTAACGCGCGATATTGGAAACACTATGATGGAAAATAAAAAGGCCTCGATAAACGAGGCCTTTAAAGCAGCTTTAAAATAAACGGCTTGATCGGTAGAAGTTAGTTAGCTGTTTTCACATTAACTACTTTCTTACCTTTATAGAAACCGGTTGCCGTAATTTGATGGCGACGGTGCATTTCGCCAGTCATTGAATCAGTTGACAACGTTGGCTCGTCTAGAGCGTCATGTGAACGACGCATGCCACGACGAGAGGTTGATTTTTTACTTTTTTGTACAGCCATGATAGACCTCGCAGATAATGTTTATTTAGCTTGGTTTAAATCGGCAGAGTTCTTCGAGTGCAAATCATAAAAAGCATTGAAGACTCGATAAAGCTGATAACAAACCCAGATGTTTCAAGTTGGCGCGAATCATATAGTTACAGTTGGCCTCTGTCAAAGCAAAACACCGCTTTTTTAACGTTTTTTCAATGTCTTAGGGTGCACTATGCTAGGAGTTGTTAATTACCCGTGCTTATATGGCTTGCTGACTCAATTGCAGCCACGATGACTTGCTCTTGAAGGTGTCTAAATAAGTCTAAAAACACAGCCTCTATTTGGTCATAATTGGCCACCACTTCTTCTATCGCTCCCGCCATCTGATTTTCAAAGCGTATACGCTTGCTTACCTGGTCAATGCTAATCGCCAAGCCATCTAAGCTGGCATAGGAATTTAACCAATCATGTTGATGCATACTCGTCACCACAGTCTGCATTCGCGGCGGCATATAATCTAGGCATTGATTTAAACCATCGTAGCAGTCTTGTACAAATACCTGACGTTCAACGTTAGCGAATGTGGCCCAATGTTTGATTAAAAAATAATCAAATGTAATATCGGTAACCACACCGGCAAAGCGGCGCCTTTTTTTAGAAAACAAAGGTCTTAGGTTTTTTACCGGAGTAAAATTATCGGTGACTTTGTCAACCCATCGATGGTTATTAATACCGAGTCTTACCGGCTCGGGCAAGCGAATTTTTAAACCATTATCAGGCTTAAAATCACCCATTAAATTTCCGGTAAAGGACATCGGGGTTCGTTGGGAAAAAAACAAATGGCTCAAATAATTCATGGTCGTTATTATAGAGGGAATTATTTGCTAGTAACCTAACTAAATACAGGAAGAAAAAATCATGCTTAGAAACAAATTATCTATATTTAGCAGCATGGTTATTATCATAGCGTTAACCACCGTTGGTTGCACTGATCAGCAAACCCTATCCGATGAAGACAAAATACGCGCCACCTTAAACGCAATGGAAATCGCTGCTGAAGAACGTTCGCTATCGTCAATGATTGAGCACGTAAGCTCATCTTATCGAGACTTTAAGGGCAATGACTATAAAGAAATCAAAGGCTTACTCCAACTGCAGTTAATACGAAATCAGAGCATAAATATTTTTAGTAACATACGAGAGCTTGACGTTATCGGTGACTCAGCCACAGTCGAAATGTCGGTTGCTATGGCCAGCCGCGGTGTCGATTTATCGTCGGAGGCAAACAGGTTGCGCGCCGATACTCACCAATTTTCAATATTACTAGTACGTGAAAAAACAAACTGGAAAATTCAAAGCGTTAGTTGGCAACGAGGTTGGTAGCTCTAACAAAAACGGTCAACTCAAATTGATCAAGACCTAAATTCAACTAAAAATGGGGTTAAATAGTGTCAAAAATCGTCTTTTTAAGGGTGATTGACAGCTTACAACATTGTTTAAGGCTTGAAGCTATAAGATAATGCGCTCCATTATAAAAACATCTTGCACCGGATTTACGTTCTGGAAAGCTAACGAGAATGATCACAGAAAATAAAATCGCGGTTGCCGCACTCTATAAGTTCGTCACACTGAACGATTATCTAGAACTGAAACCTATAATATTAGATCAGTTATTAAGTCGCGAGATTCGTGGCACCCTGCTGTTGGCATTAGAGGGCATAAATGGAACAATTTCGGGAGATCATCCGCAATTGCTTGCATTTATTGAATGGTTAGAATCAGATTCACGATTCGCGCAACTCGACTACAAACTGTCGTTTCACCAAGAGCAACCGTTTAGTCGCACTAAGGTTAAGCTAAAGAAAGAAATTGTTACCATGGGCGTCAATAATATCGACCCCAATCATGTGGTAGGCACCTATGTCGACGCTGACGATTGGAATCAACTGATTAGTGACCCAGATACATTGTTAATCGATACGCGCAATGATTACGAAGTGAATATCGGCACGTTTAAAAACGCGATAAACCCGAATACTGAGACATTTCGAGAGTTTCCTGCTTACGTGGATCAGAACTTAGATCCAAGTAAGCATAAGAAAGTGGCCATGTTTTGCACTGGCGGAATACGCTGCGAGAAAGCCTCGGCATTCATGAAGGAGCGCGGATTCGATCAGGTTTATCATCTTAAGGGCGGAATTCTTAAATACCTAGAGACCGTTGACCAAGAAAACACTTTATGGAACGGCGAGTGCTTCGTTTTTGATGACCGAGTTGCCGTTAACCATAGTTTAGAAAAAGGTCAGTATGACCAGTGTCATGCGTGCCGACACCCGATAACGGATGACCACAAGGCATCGAGCGAATATATACCAGGAGTAAGTTGCCCTCGATGCTACGCATCGATTACGTCTGAGCAAAAGCAACGCTTCCAAGAGCGTGAAAAGCAAGTTCAGCTAGCCAAGCAACGTGGTGAAACTCACATTGGTCTAAATAGCAAACTCGCCGCCGAGGCCAATAGAATTGAAAAAAAAGCCGAAAAAGATCGTCAAAGAACGGCCTACACTTTCGACAAATAATCTGTACTTTACTAGAGCAATATTATGAAACGACCTTTAAAAATCATCTTCCTCGCGCTGTCAGCGATTGTCTCTTTTCAGAGTGCAACCTTTGCCGCGCCGGTAAAAACAATGTCTCTAGAGGTATTTAAAGATGGCCCACAACGTTTCTGGGAAGTATCGGTCGTTTGCCAAGGGGTAACACAGCCGCGAGTAATGCTTCGCCCCGTCGATAAGGATCAATGGTGCTCAAGTGAAATCGGCACTCTTTGTGACAAGAATAAATTTTCATTATCGCGTCAGATTTGCGCTGATGATTTCAGCCAACAACTAGCAAATTTTAACAGTGGTCAGGCAGTATGGCTTATCAAAGTAGATCCTGTTGCGGTGGTACCTGTAGACAAAGACGTCGCCAGAATAGTTGTTGAGCCGGCGACTTCACAGGTGAATTCGACGATGGCTAAAGAAACAACCATAGCCCCAGCGACTGAGGTTAAAGTGCTTGCTGGTCAGCCAACTAACGTTGCTACTAAAGAAAATTTACTTAAAGAACAGATGCAAATTGAAGAACAACGTATTTTAATCGAGCAAAAACGTTTAGAATTACGTCGTAAACAGATCGAGCTACAAAAGCGTCAACTGAACGCTAGCTAGAAAATTAATTAAATGAGGTCTCGGTATAACGGAAGTACAAGGTGAAACGACGCATAATATTGATTATTCTTCAAAAATATTGTGCGCAAGAGCTCTCTATTAAACTAAGTTTTTAGATCAAATTTTAAAAATATTATAAATTTTGTTTTTTGTACGCCTATTATGCTGAAGTCTCTGAATATAACTAACTGCCTCAGGGGAATATTAGCAATGAAAACAGTGATGAATTCGATCGTACTTTTTATAAGTACTGCTTTGTTTGCTGGCACAGCATTATGTCAAGTATCAAGCATCTCAAGTGATAACCTAGTGCAATATGGAAAAGAACAAGCTTATTGGGTTGCTGATGTAACTTGCGCGGATGAAAGCTCTCGAATTATTCAGCGAAAAACCGACGGGAATGAATGGTGTGGAAAAGAAGTTGAAGGCTTTTGCGAGGCCACAAAAGAAGCCACAGCAAAGAAAATTTGTGGCCCTCAGTACACCTCTTCACTTGCACTTGTAGTTGCTAC
>JAWUZB010000087.1:0-15601 GCA_034110505.1 Gammaproteobacteria bacterium | reverse complement strand
AATCCTTCCGGCGCATTGTATTCGCCACAACAGCTAGAAGCGATTGGCGCTGTGCTTGATCGCCATCCTCAGGTAATGGTGATGGCCGATGAAATCTATGAGCACATTATCTTCGATGATCAAAAATTTGTGTCATTCGCGGCGGCTAACCCGCAACTTAAAGATCGAACATTGATTGTTAACGGTGTATCAAAAGCCTATGCCATGACCGGTTGGCGTATCGGCTATGGTGCAGGCAACCAAGACTTAGTAAAGGCGATGGTCAAAGTGCAATCGCAAATCTCTTCTGGCGCCTGTTCAGTCGCTCAAGCCGCGGCTGCCGCGGCCTTAAATGGCCCGCAAGATTCGGTTAGAGATTTTCGAGTAGCGTTTGAGCGTCGCCGCGATTTAGTGGTATCGAGAATTCAACAGATTGATGGTCTTACGCTGGACGCCCCAGGTGGTGCGTTTTACGCGTTTGTCGGCTGTGATTACTTTATCGGCGCGACCACGCCAAGTGGAACCATGATTGAAGACGATACTCAGTTTACTGAATATTTATTAGCTGACGCCAAGGTAGCAGCGGTAGCGGGCAGTGCTTATGGTCTATCACCGTTCTTTCGATTGTCGACCGCGACTTCAGATGACATTCTCAACCAGGCAATTGATCGAATTGCTGACTCGGTTGCCAAACTTACAATTGATACAATAAAGTAGATAACCAACATGAAGAAATTAGTTCTTACCGGCGCGGCCGGACGCCTAGGCTCTTACTTACGTGAGCCTCTTTCGAAGATGGCTGACAGCTTAGTCAGTACCGATATTGTTGATGATATTGGTAACTTATATGACGGCGAAAGTTACATTAAAGCTGACTTAACCAGTTTAGCCGAGATGGAAGCGGTACTCGAGGGTGCTGATATGGTCGTGCACTTTGGCGCATACGGTGACGAAGCCCCATTTGAAAAAATATTAGGGCCAAACATTATTGGTGCCTACAATGTATGGGAAGCGGCGCATCGAAACGGCGTTCGCCGTGTAGTTTATGCCAGTTCGGTGCATGCCGTTGGTATGCATTCAAAACGGGATTGCATTGGTACCGATGCGCCGCATCGTCCAGATACGTTTTATGGTTTAGCAAAATGCTTTTCTGAAGATTTGGCCAGCCTTTATTGGGATAAGCGAGGAGTTGAATCGGTTTGTATGCGCATTTTTTCTTGTGCCCAAGTGAATAATCCAAGAGCGTTAGGCACGTGGTTGTCTTATGATGACCTGATTCATATGGTTGAGCAGTCAATCAATACGCCAGTCACTGGTTTCACTGTGGTCTACGGCATTTCCAATAATGACCGCGTCGTAGTTGATAATACTAAGGCCAGTTTCTTAGGCTATCGGCCGAAAGATAATGCCGAACAATTTGCCGCTCAAGTCTTAGCCAATTCAACGCCTCTAGATCATGCTGATCCTGAGCATTCATTAATCGGTGGACCATTCGCTGTGGTTGAGCTTGGTAATAGCGGCGTAGCCAGTATGAACGTGGTAAATGATACAAAAGTAGTCGACTAATGATTTTGATAAAACGGAACAGTATATGAGCAACACAGTTGGCCATTTAATAAATGGCGAGTTGAAAATCAATTCCGGCGATCGCAGTCAAGACGTGTTTAACCCGGCAACAGCCGAGGTTTCAAAACAGGTTTCCTTAGCCAGCGCGGCGACGGTGGAAGAGGCGATTAGTGTGGCTGAAGCGGCATTTCCGGCTTGGCGAGATACATCTCCAATCAACCGATCGCGAATAATGTTTCGTTTCAAAGAGCTGCTGCATGCGAATGCCGATAAGATATGTCAGCTAATCGGTCAAGAGCACGGTAAAATTGTGCACGACGCCGCGGGTGAACTGCAGCGTGGGATAGAAAATGTTGAGTACGCTTGTTACGCTCCAGAGCTATTAAAAGGTGAACATAGTAAGAATGTAGGGCCAAACATTGACGCTTGGAGCGAGATGCATCCGCTGGGTGTGGTAGCGGGGATAACCCCCTTCAACTTTCCTGTGATGGTGCCTTTGTGGATGTACCCAATGGCGATTGTCTGTGGCAACTGTTTTATTTTAAAACCTTCAGAGCGTGACCCAAGTTCGTCCTTATTTGTTGCTCAACTGCTTAAGCAAGCTGGCTTGCCAGACGGTGTGTTACAAGTGGTCAATGGTGACAAAGAAGCGGTCGACACACTTCTCAAGGATAAGCGTATCCAAGCTGTAAGCTTTGTTGGTTCAACTCCCATTGCCAAAACTATCTACGCAACCGCGACCGCTAATGGCAAGCGATGCCAGGCCTTAGGCGGTGCTAAAAATCACGCGATAATAATGCCTGACGCTGATATTGATAACGCTGTAAGCCAGTTAGTTGGTGCCGCATTCGGTTCCTCGGGTGAGCGCTGTATGGCGTTATCGGTGGCGGTTGCGGTCGGTGATGAGGTGGCGGATAGTTTGATCGAGAAGATGGCCGTGCAAATGCAGCAATTAACGGTCGGTGAAGCGAGCAATGCCAAGAATGATTTTGGTCCGGTAATTACGCGCCAACATAAAGACAAAGTAATTGGCTATATCAATAGTGCCGAAGAGCAGGGCGCGAGAGTCGTAATTGATGGTAGAGAACTTAAAGTTGATGGTTTTGAGCAAGGTTTTTTCGTCGGCGGAACGCTGGTGGACAACGTTAAGGCACACATGAAATGCTACCAAGAAGAAATTTTTGGACCGGTACTATTGGTCATGCGAGTTGAGACAATGCAACAGGCGATGAGTCTAATCGATGATCACGAATATGCTAACGGTACCTGCATATTCACGCGTGACGGCGAAGCCGCGCGCTATTTCACAGACAATATTAAAGTCGGCATGGTCGGTGTCAATGTTCCCTTACCTGTGCCGGTTGCGTCGCATAGCTTTGGCGGTTGGAAAAACTCACTATTTGGCGACTTGAGTGCTTATGGCCCAGATGCAGTGAGGTTTTATACTCGCCGAAAAACTATCACTCAGCGTTGGCCGTCAGCTAAGGTGCGTGAAGGCGTAGAGTTTGCAATGCCGACGATGAAATAAATAGCGCCAAAATAACAACCGGAGAACGACTATGCCTAATTTTATGCTGAGCTATCTTGGCACACCAAAAATATCATCGCCTGAACAAAAACAATCGCATATGCAAAAGTATCAGCAGTGGATTATTGACTTGGGTGATGCCGCGTTGAGCCCGATGAATCCGCTTAAAAATATGTCGGTAGTCGCTTCCGACGGAAGCGTCAGTGAGGGTGGTGAGACGGGCATGTCTGGTTTTACTATTGTAACCGCAGAGTCGATGCAGGCTTCTTTAGAAATCGCTCAAGCGTGTCCTTTTTTAGATGTTAGCGGGCGTTTGGAAGTTTCTGAAATGATTCAGGTGGGCTGATTTGGTTGGCTTACTAACAACTGAGATCCTTCGGTTCGCTGCGCTCAGTCAGTATGACGACCGAAGCTAAATCAGCTAAATAAAATCAATATGCTTACTTAAAGGCAATTCACGAATACGCTTGCCTGTTGCAGCAAAAATAGCATTGGCTAAAGCCGGTGCTGCCGGCGGTGTGCCAGGTTCACCGATACCGCGCACGCGATCACCATTCTCTAATACTCGAACTTCTACGGCAGGTGCTTGGTAAAAGCGCATAGAACGATATTGATGAAAATTAGTTTCTTGAACCTGACCGTCTTTAATGTTGATATCACCGGTCATAGCGGCGGCTAATCCAAAATTCAAACCGCCCATTACTTGAGACTTAACGTTATTCGGGTCCATCGCCGTACCAACATCAACTGCGGCAAAGGCTTTAAGAATTTTGACTTTACCATCGATAATGGCAATTTCAATTACTTCTGCTGCTGGCACCCCAAAGGATAATGAAAATGCCACACCGCGAGCATGACCCTCGGGCAAGGTTGTTCCCCAGTCAGACATTTCAGCAACCGCCATTAATACCTTACGACTTGGCTCATGGGTGATTAAATCAATCCGCATTTGCATCGGGTCTAAGCCTTTAGAATGGGCTATTTCATCCATCATGCTTTCATGAAAAAAACCATTTTGCGAGGCTCCTACCGAGCGCCATGAACTAATTGGGAAAATATTTTTAGTTCGATAGCCGGTAACTCGAAAATTCTCTACAGCATAAGGTTGGTCCCACGCAGCTTGCACAATAGAGATATCTGGCCCGGCCATCGGAATGTCAATACGCCCCATTTGCGAGGTATTTACTGACCCGCAAGCTAACTGAAGATCTATTGCGATCGGACCCTTGTCACCCACTACCGCTTGGAAGCGAGCCATGCCAATCGGACGGTAGTTATCGTGCGTCATGTCCTCTTCGCGCGTCCAAGTAAGTTTAACCGGTGTGTCGGGCATTCCCACGGCCACTTTTATTGCTTGAATGATGTAGTCCATTTCTAAACGTCGGCCGAAGCTGCCACCTATCAGAGTGGTATGGATCTTGATATTGCTTTCGTCTAATCCGGTAATCTTGATCGCTTCTTTGACCGCTTGAGTTGGTATTTGCGTGCCCGCCCAAACGTCTAGTTTGCCATCGCGTAACCATGCAGTAGCGTTCATTGGTTCAAGTGGCGCATGCGGTAAATAGGGTACCCGGTACTCTGCTGAAATGACTTCGTCAGCGGTCTCTAGGGCTGCATCTACATCGCCGTCCTTGCGAAATTGACTGTCTTGATGTTCACTTGTAAAGCTGTCTTCAACGGCTTTCAAATGAGCGGCGGTGTCGCGTGGGTAGCTGGCTTGCGCCCAATCAAATTCAATCGCGTTGACGGCTTTAAATGCATACCAGGTGTTAGTGGCAATAACCGCTGCGCCATTATCAATAGCAAGTACTTTTTTAACGCCTTGCATGCCTTCGGCTTTGCCTGAGTTGAAGGAGTTGATTGGTGCACCTAAATTTGGGTTAACACGAATGCTGGCGTACATCATATTGGGTAAATCAACGTCGATACCATACTCAGCTGTGCCAGTAGATTTGGCCGGTATGTCGATTCGGTTTTGTGATTTTCCGAGTATTTTCCATTCAGATTGAGGTTTTAATACCAGTTCAGAATCGGCTTCAATGGTGGCCGACGTGCTGGCGAGTTCTAGGTAGCTTAAAACTTGACCAGCGGCACCAATAACCATCCCGTTTTCGGTTTTAAGACTGCTTTCAGCAACGCCTAATTTTTGTGCAGCTGCTTTGATCAGTATAGTGCGTGCAGCGGCGCCGGCAACGCGCATTTTTTCGTAGGCATCGGCGATTGAGGACGAGCCGCCGGTGATTTGCAAACCGAGGAATTTGGCCGGAACATGCACAAACTTACGTGCGCCGTTTGCCATAGCGCCGGTATCTATTGACGAAAAGGGTAACACTTCCTCAAGAACAGCGGTATTTAAGTAGGCTGACGATGCTGGGCCGTGCAACACATTTACTTGCTCTAGTGTGACATCAAGTTCCTCGGCGACTAACGCTGCAAGAGTGGTTTGCACTCCTTGACCCATTTCAGCGCGCGGCGCAATAATCGAGATACCGTTTTGATCGATCAGCACATAGGGCGTTAAGGCACTGCCACCGTCAGCTAAATCATTTTTAAGCGGATTATCGATAGGCTGCTTATATTTGTAATAACCGAAGCCAACCCCGCCGGCAATGGCAACCGAACCGAACAGAAAGGTACGCCTAGTAATTGTGCCGAGCTTACTCATGATGCTTGTCCTTCACTAGGGTTACGTCAACTATTGGTAAACGATCAATTTGACGAATATTTTTGGCGGCGGTTTTGATCGCGGCTCGAATTTTGGGGTAAGTGCCACAGCGACATAAGTTCGCCGACATCGCTGTATCAATCTGCTCATCACTCGGATTGTTGTTACCCGATAGTAATGCTGTCGCAGTCATAATCTGCCCAGACTGACAATAGCCGCATTGAGCGACTTGATGCGCCACCCATGCTGATTGAACAATACTCATAGCCTCAGGCGTGCCAAGGCCTTCAACGGTGGGTACCTGAGCGTCGCCAACGGCCGACACTGGGTATGAACAAGAAGCAACAGGCCGACCGTTTAAGTGCACGGTACAGGCGCGACATTGGGCTATCCCGCAACCGAATTTTGGGCCTTTGATATTGAGTTCGTCTCTTAATACCCATAACAGCGGCATTTCAGCAGCGACATCTACTTCATGCAGCTTGCCATTCACGTTTATTTTCATTTTGGTGTCCTTAATTGGCCGATATGTTGAGTATAATAGCTGGATAATTAAAATTGCATAATTTTGGATAAGCTTTCCATACTGCAGGCATACTGGCGGCATCGGTTTGGAAAATGAAATAGTAGAAGACGAAGATAAAATCAGTCGATTAGGCTTGTCGCTGATTGTGATTCTTGCTGGCTCATTCCTCGCGCCCCTACAAATCCACTCGTCGACCTTGGCGATCCCTGCAATTGCTAAAGAAATGGGCTTAACCGCCGATATCATTAGCTGGTTTACCTTATCGCAAGTGCTTGCTAGTGCTTGTTTTGTGTTGCCTGCGGGCAAGTTATCTGACCGCTTCGGTCGCCGCCGCATGTTTACTCTCGGCCTGCTTCTATGCGGTGCCGCCTGTTTTATCGGCGGTATTGCGTTTAATGGATATATGATTTTGCTGGCTCGCGGTTTGCAGGGTATTGGCGCGGCCTTAATTTTTGCAGCGGCAGTCGCTTTATTAGTTAGTGTGCCACCGGAAGACCAAAAAGTAAGAGTTATGGGCATTTACATTTCAGTAGCCTATGTCGGCATGGTAACAGGTCCGCTATTTGGCGGATTTGTAATCGAGCAACTTAACTGGCGCTATGTATTTTACGTGCCAGGAGTGTTTTTTCTAGTGCTCACGGTGATTGGCTTTGGCTTTATTAAATGGGAGCGTTACGGTGATCGCAATACACGTATTCGTTTGCTCGATCTGTCATTGTACATTGGCTCGCTTTTACTAATAGCCATCGGTGTTTATGATGCGACTCATCTTCAGGGGCAGATTCTTTTGCTTTCGGGATTGCTTACTTTCGTCGCTTTTTGTTGGTTTCAGTCAAAACGACGAGATCCGCTACTTCAGGTTAAGTTGTTTACTGAAAGCCGTACTTTTACGATTCTTGGAATTGCACACTTCTTAACCTACGTAACCATTCTCGCCTTACCGTTTACGTTGACCCTCTATCTTCAATATTTAAAAGGCGTAAACGCCCAAACAACCGGATTGATTTTGTTGGTACAAGCCTTATGTACGGCTGTGATAGCGCCCTTTAGCGGCACATTATCGAAATATTTTAGGCCTCGCCATTTAATTTTTACGGGTGTAGGTCTATTTGTTATCGCCTGTCTAATGCTGGCGAGCTTGGTACCGGAATCGTCGATTTGGGTGGTCGTCGTTGCGACAGCTCTAATTGGCTCTAGCGTTGGAGTTATGGATACTCCAATCGTGCATACCAGCATGAGCACAGTTGACAACAGTCTCCTTGGTAGCGCGTCAGCGACCATGAATGGACTGCGCACGATGGGTGGCTTTATTGGTATGGGCTTGGTGTCCTATTTGATGGGCTTACATTTAGGTAGTGGCACAATCGAACCTAGTTTATACCCACCGTTGATGAAGGTTATCGAACAGTTCTTTAATGTCTCAGTGCTACTCGCATCGTTGACTTTAGTGCTGTTGGTTTATGCTGTGCTAACGCGGCGGCGGCACTAGCGCGGCTAGCCGATAAACCGTGCTTTGATTGAATCGGCGGGAATCATACAAACGTCACGTTTACCCATTAGTGCATAGCGGTTCCGAGCAACCAGGGTATAGATTGAGTCTCTAATGACTCTGGGTATAAAGCGACAATAAGCGGCCAGCGACCAAGCACCTGTAAGCTCGCCTGCTATTTCTAGTGCGGCCGTCGACTGTAAAAATACCTCTCCCTTTTTTATCAATACAAAGGTAGTGGGATCACTGGGATCAATCCCCAAATCAGTTAATAGGCGGGTGCCAAGGTCACTTTGAATGGTGGTGAAGGTAAATTTTGCGCTAGGGTCGCGCTTAATAATGAAGTTGCTCGAGGCGTTGCAAAAATTACACACGCCGTCGAATATGACTAAGCGATCAGGAAGCGTGTTATGAGGTGCTTTAAGGTTCACATCGAAGAGTCTACACTGCGGCTAATGAAATAATTATAAGAGAAACAACCTATGGCTCAACATTTGATATTTGGTGCAGGCTTAATTGGCGGCTTTATGGCTGGGAGTTTTGCCTCAAAGGGCCTTGCGGTTAGTGTGGTTGGGCGTGAATCAATGCGTCAACGCTTCGCTGGCGATTTTACCGTAACAGATTACAACGGTCATAAGCAGGTAGTATCGAATCTTAACTTTCTTGTAGGTGGTGAGAAAACTGAAATCGATTTCGATTTCAGTTGGCTGACGGTTAAGTGCACTGGACTAGATCAAGCTTTGATCGACCTAGCACCCTATGTAAGCTCAAACACTGTAATATTGAGTTGCCAACATGGATTAGGTAGTGATGCGGCGGTGAAAGCGGTATTTGCAGATAATGTTGTTCGACGTGTGATTATGACTTCGAACGTTGCGCAACAATCTGATGTGCATTTACATCGAGGCTCCCAAGGCGACTTATTTGTAGAGGCCTATGTTTGCTCTGACGGGCGTAATTTGGCTGAAACTGTCTCCACTGATTTACTGCTTGCGCAACACATTGAAAATATGGAAGCCTATAGCTGGGCAAAGTTACAGCTGAACTTAGCCAATGCGGTAAATGCGCTTGCTGACATACCGGTAAAACAAATGCTAGAGCAACGTGGATTTCGAAAAATCATCGCCCAGGCAATGCAGGAGCTTATCGAGGTAGCGGATGCAAAAGGAATTGTGCTGCCGAAAATTGCCGCAATACCGATGCACCTTGTACCGAAGTTGCTTAATACGCCAGATTGGCTATTCAGGTTATTGGGTAGCAAAATGATGGATATAGACCCGACCGTCAGAACCTCAATGTGGTGGGACTTGAGCGGCAATCGATTGACCGAAGTTGATGTTCTGAATGGCGCAGTTGTAACAGAAGGCATGGCACTGGGGATTGCCTGCCCTGTAAATCAACGCATCGTTGACTATATTCACGCCGCCGAAGTCTCCGAGTCTCGAAAGCCTTTCTCACACACCGAATTTTTGTCAGCTTAAATCGGGTTTTGTAAGCCAGTTTTGATGCGCGGGTAGTATTAGTGTAGTTAATCCAAGAAATATATAACTGAGCATTTGGTTTACAGCCGACCATTCTTGCAGGATATAATGGCCGAATAGCAGGCTCAGCATAAAGGCAAACCAAGCATAAATAACCGTCGTTCTGAATTGGTTTGACAACAGAGCTAGGCCTAAACCGATTTCGACAAAGGGCACCGCCAACAGATATAGGTTTACCAAGCTTGCGGGTAATTTTATCCTTAAGTCGCCTTGAAACAGAGTTGAATAATAATCATAAAAACCGTGATTGCTGAAAAACTTACTGGTGCCAGCGGTTAACAAAATGATGATCATTGTTAAGCGAGCAATACGTTCGGCATCTTGTAGTCGGTGTCGGGATATCATTTTAGTTTCCGCTTAAATACATTAATTATCGATTGTGTAACACTATCACAGAGCCGCAAGCGCTCAATTTAGTGTGTGCTTCAATTTTATCAACTGAAGGAGTAAACCGGTGGCCGAGGTTATCAAATGCGAGCTGTATGACTATTTTGAGCTTGCTTGTATGCGACGCTCGACAATTTCACTTGAACTGCATGATGGCCAAACGATTGCCGGGGTAGCCTCTAATTTAGAGACTAAAGATGGTAAAGAGTTTTTATTGTTAACGACGGGTGACCGCAAACGTCAAGTTGACTTGATGCAGATCGATGTTTTAGTGTTTTCAAATAGTGGCGAGAGAGTTAGTATTTCTTAGGGCATTAGCATCGGGGAGGGTTGGTGAGTTATCACATAGCACAGTTAAACATTGCGCGATTTCGGTCGCCGCAAGATCATCCTAATAATGCCGATTTCGTTAACAACCTAGACCGAATTAATTAGATCGCCGAACAGCAAGACGGTTTCATCTGGCGATTTAAAGGCGAGGCTAATAATGCATTTGATGTAAAGGCCTTCGAAGACCCAAATATCGCATCAAATATGTCATTGTGGGCTAGCCTAGAATCGTTAAGAGCACTTGTTTATCGCCGTAAAGCCACCGCGGTTTAAGCTGGGTACTCGCACCTTAGTTATGTACGGATATATCTGCGAATTTATTTCAAAATTCACTAATAACGCTCCGCAATTAAACCCTGGTCAAGCACGGTATATGTCCATCACTCAGTATTCCGATAGCTCTAAAGCGGTTCGAGAGCTCGACTATGTGGTGCCGGTCGCCGAAGAATGTATTCGCGATGCGGTAGACTGGTATCAAGAACAAGGTTTCTGCTTTAGTTGCTTTTGTCTGTTGTCGGTGATTTTAGCTGACGCTGACATGTTAGGATCACTGCCTGCTACAAACGAGACAAACCATGAATTTATACGACGAGTATTTCTTACCCCACTTTATTAACTGTGCCTGTGGCATGAAAGCGATAGATCGCCAGCGCGCTAAAATGGTACCGCTCGCAAAAGGTAAAGTATTAGAGATTGGAATGGGCTCGGGATTAAATCTCAAGCATTACAATGCCGAGCAGGTTGAAATGATATGGGGTTTAGAGCCATCCGCGGGGATGCGCCGTAAAGCACAAGCAAACCTTGATCAATCATCTATCAAAGTTGAATGGCTAGACCTGCCGAGTGAGTCAATCCCGCTTGATGACAACAGTGTTGATACCGTGGTTCTGACCTATACCTTATGCACCATTACAGATTGGCAGGCCGCATTACTGGAAATGAAACGAGTGCTAAAAGAGGATGGCCAACTGATATTCAGCGAGCACGGTCAAGCACCAGAAGAGAATATTCAGAAATGGCAAAATAGAGTAAACCCTATTTGGAAAAAACTAGCCGGCGGCTGCAATTTGAACCGAGACATTCCAACTTTAATAGCGTCGGTGGGGTTTAAGATTGATAAATTAGAGCAGTGTTATGTTAAAGGTCCGAAGATCGCGACCTATCAATATTTTGGTACCGCGCATGCTTAGAATTATCGGTGTTCGATTCAACTAGCTGGATAAAAATCTCTGCCAGTGAAGGTGACCGACTTTGTCATATGCAAGCATCGTTGATATTAACCTTTCAAATTGTTCGGTATCGATAATATCTTTGGGCAGTAAAGGGTCTAAATTTATCAACCGTATGGCCGCTTCGCCGACCACAAAGCTTTCTCTTGCGGCATCTTCGCTACTCATTTTTCTTAAGCGGCCGAGGCTTACTTCAAGAGTATTAATCATATCTGTATAAGCTACTTTTAATTCGGCTACTGGCCAGTTCGAATACCATATTTTCTGCCGCTCTCTAGCTATCTGGTTTACCGTCATTAGGTAAGCGCGTGAATCCAGTCCGATATCGACGAGGCTTAGATGAAGCATATCAAGGCTCTGTGCTAGATTCGATGGCCTGACCCACGTGCCCAATTCGATCTCTATAAAGCCGTAAAATTGCAGCGCTCTAATCATTGATTTTAGTCGTGTTTTATTAGAGCGACCTAGGTGGCTTGTCAAAGCCATTAGCCACTCGCCATTCCAATGCTGTGTTTTTTTATCGGCGGTTCGCCCACGCCTAATCTCTGAATTCAGCTTTTTGGCTTCTTCTCCTGGTCGATAAATACCGCGTTCGACACTATCAATAAGCCTATCTTTTAGTAAGCGGGTAACCGCCATTCTTATAGTCGGCGCTTCAATGTCGAACAGCCCACCGGCTTTAATTATCTGGCCGATAGTAAGCGTCGAGGTCTTAGGTGCGTTAAATAACGACATCACTAGCCCACGAGGAGAGACTATTTTAGTTTCTTTTTGTAACATTAAATATCATTAAGTGAATTTTTTTGTTATGTTTTAGCGATCGTATCATTGGCAAAGTATAGAATACAGGAGCAAAGCATTGGATAACGAGATTACGCTATCGGAAATTCTGTCTAAAGACGACTTAAGTGAACTGCGTCGCAAGTCAAACTTTCGCGCCCTACTGATACTCGTAGTCAATTGGTTGTTAGTCGCCCTTAGTTTCGCAATCTTTATAAGTTGGCCTAATCTGTTGAGCTTTCTAATCGCTACCTTGCTGCTAGGCGGTCGACAACTAGGCTTAGGTATATTGGTACACGAATGCGCACACAATGCGTTTTTTGAAAATAAAAAGACTAATGACCTAGTCGGGCATTGGTTATGTGGTTCGGTTGTTAATACATCGGTGTATGCGTATCGCGAATACCATTTAAAACACCACAGACATGCCGGTACTGATCAAGACCCAGATATAATTTTCGTTAACAAATATCCAGTAGAACACGCAAGCCTAAAACGAAAAATCATTCGTGATGTAAGCGGCCAGACAGGCTACCGAGATACGCTGATGAAATTATCTAATTTTAAATGGTCGCAGAACTATCCATGGGTCATTTCGCATTTTCTTATGATTTCTGTGTTAACTCTTGCGGGCGCGCCATGGGCCTATGCAATGTGGTGGGCCGCCGAGATTTTTGTGCTTCCGTTGTTAGTTCGCCTGCGTCAAATCGGCGAGCACGGCGTTGCTAATGACCGGACGTCACGCTCTCCTCGATTAAACACAGGCACTACTCTAGTATCGTGGTGGGAGCGTTTACTGGTTGCGCCAAACTATGTAAATTATCATGTTGAGCATCACCAATTCGCTAGTGTCCCGTGTTATAGATTGCCTGGCTTACACAAAAAATTGAAGCAGGGTGGGTATTTTGATAATTACGATTGCATCGCTAGTGGATATCGAGATGTGCTGAGTCGTGCCGTCCAAGCGTCCTAATTGACCCTAGCTAATAATGCGTACAATGTCGCCAAGACTGATTTTGCCTAAGCGATTGTAAATCACATTTTGTCCAAAATAGGTTTGAGTGTCACGCTTTCGATAATTCATTAATGTTTGATTAACCTGCATTTGTTTCTCTCCTGTAAGCGGGTCAACTGATGGCATTATGCAGCGCGCACAGGGTTTCACTAATGAAAACTCGATCTCACCAATGGCAATTTTCTGCCATTGGTCTTCGGCCCAGGGCTGATTGCCAGCAATAACAATGTTTGGCCTAAAGCGATTCATGCCAACTTTAAAGCCCGCGTCGGAATCGCTTAACTTGACATTAAAATCATCTAGCGATGCTTGCGTAGCTAGTAGTAGAGGAAAACCATCGGCAAAGCCGACCTGCTCATTCTGTTTGGCAAAGTCTGTATCAACCGGTCGTGAATGGTGGTCTAGCATATAGATGATGCGGCACTCTTTTTGTAGAAACGAGCTGATCCAATCGGCCGCTTGATCGCCGCAATCCTGACCTTTAACTTCGCTTCCCCAGACCGATGATCCTATTAGTGAATAGCCGCCTGCGGGTACCTTGCATTGCCCAGCTCCATCGGCCGACACTAATAACTCGTGATCGACCAGTTGAGTTTCAATTAAGCACATTTTGGTGACCTTGCGTTGAGTAACAACGTTATTGTTACTATCAACTACCATCCAACGCCGATCACATTCGGGGCCCTTACTGTTCAGCTGCATCGATTTAAGGCTTATGCCTCTAGCTGATTTAACTGGGAATATAGTTAGTTCGCTGATAATGAGCTTAGTCATGTTGATTTGTGTGCGGTGATTGTTAATAAAAGGTTAACGCATAGTCAATTGATGAATCGATATTGCAACCTTAATTATAAAAGAAAATAATATTAGCAGCTTTCAATAATATTATGGATATAACTAACTGATCTAACGTGATAATTAAATAGTTTGATTTTTTTTCTATAGCGCTATAGAAAAAAAGTAACGACTGACTATAATGCTCGCAATGACTGATCCACACAATATTATCGAATTAGCGGAAAGCACCATAGCCGGTGCCGCAGCCAATCTGCGTGGGCCGCAAAAGCACAAGTACGCGCATAAAAAACTATTGGCGATAGAAGCCGCGGCGAAAGTCTTTGCCGACAAAGGTTTTCATGGCGCGACGACGCAAGATATTGCCGAACAAATGGGCATTCAGCAGGGGAGTCTTTACTACTACTTCAAGTCCAAAGAGCAAGCCTTACAAGAGGTGTGCGAATACGGCTTTGATCGTTATGTTGAACGGATGAAGAAAATTTGTGCTAAAGATCAGCCTTTTGAGGCAAAGATGATGGCTATTATTACTTCTCACCTGACCAATTACTCACATAAAGACAGTGCTATGAAGGTGCATAACGAGCAGCGTTTGTATCTACCCGTCGAGAGACGAAGTCGAATCAAAGAACTCGGTAGCCGTTATCGCAAGCTGCTAGAAGCGACCTTGACAGACGGTATTAACTCAGGTTTTTTACGAGCTGATATCGATACCCATTTCATTGCCTACTCAATAATTGGCATATGCAATTCATGGGGAGCAAATTTGATTCGTGATGAATCACTGAATCTGTTTGAAACGATTGAGCAGTGTTCTGATTTAATTTTGTATGGAACGCTCAATAAAAATCTTTAATAAAAGTATTAAACAACTTTAAATTTTACTCAAAAAAATATTATGACTGAACAAAAATCAACCAACGTAGTGTGGCAAGATGGCGACGTAACTCGTGCCGATAGATTTAATCGGCTTGGCCAAAAGGGCGTAACCCTCTGGTTTACTGGGCTATCTGGCAGTGGTAAAAGTACGGTGGCGATAGCGGTCGAAAAGGCGCTGCATAAGCTGGGTAAACTGAGCTACCGTTTAGACGGTGATAACATCCGTATGGGCATTAATAAAAACCTTGGATTTTCAGCTGAAGATCGAACTGAAAATATTCGTCGAATTGGTGAGATATCTAAGCTCTATTGCGACACGGGCATTATTGCCCTAAATAGCTTTATTAGCCCGTATCGAGCTGATCGAGATGAAGTTCGTCAGCTGCACAGTGATGGCGGTTATAATTTTATTGAAGTGCATGTTGACTGTGCATTAGCTTGTGCTGAAGATCGCGACCCTAAGGGTTTGTATAAGAAAGCGCGTGCTGGCGAGATCAAAAACTTCACTGGTATCGATGATCCATATGAAGCGCCTCTCAACCCCGAAATAACACTGCACACTGACCAGATGACCTTAGAAGAGGAAGTTGAGATTATTCTTAGTTACCTTCAAGAGCAACGTTTTCTGATTTTGTATCGCTAGACCCGATCGTTAAAAATTCTATTAGTTAAATATTCCAACGGAACCCTTCTGGAGAACCTCGTGATTAAACCCCATGGCGCTGATGCGCTGAACCCTCTTTTAGTGACTGATCAAGCCCAGCGTGACGCGCTGATTGCTGAAGCCGCAAACCTAAAACAAGTACTAGTAAGCTCGGCCACCGCCGCCAATGCCGTGATGTTAGGTGGTGGTTATTTCACACCGCTAAATGGTTATATGAGCAAAGCCGAC
>JAWUZB010000086.1:0-18144 GCA_034110505.1 Gammaproteobacteria bacterium | reverse complement strand
AATTTGATTTATCAAAACCTGCTGCAAGAAGGCGCACTCGCCTGGGCTGGCTTGCCTGAATTGGATTTAAGCTTTTTAGGTTTGATTAGCTACATCGGTGTTATTGCGGCATTGGTTCAAATTTTAGAAATGTTTTTAGACCGCTTTGTACCGGCGTTGTATAGCGCTCTTGGTATTTTTCTACCATTGATCACGGTGAATTGCGCTATTTTAGGGGCCTCACTATTTATGGTCGAGCGCGATTACACTTTCACCCAGAGCCTCGTGTATGGTGCTGGCAGTGGTATTGGCTGGGCGATGGCGATCGTTGCTTTAGCCGGTATTCGAGAAAAATTGAAATACAGTGATGTTCCGGACGGGCTTGAGGGCTTAGGGATCACATTTATTACCGTTGGTTTGATGGCGCTAGGTTTTCTTGCGTTCTCAGGCATTCAATTATAGCAGGAGACGATATTTATGTTAGAAATCGGATTGGGTGTAAGTTTTTTTACGGCGATAGTTTTAGCTCTTGTGGCGATTATTTTGTTCGCCAAGAGCAAGTTAGTGGCAACGGGTGATGTAACGATCACTATTAATGGTGAAAAAGAAATTGTAGTGCCTGCAGGTGGCAAGTTGCTGGGTGTATTGGCTGACAATGCACTTTTTGTTCCATCAGCTTGTGGTGGCGGTGGTACCTGTGCTCAGTGTCGCGTTAAAATTTTTGACGGCGGCGGTTCAATATTGCCGACCGAAGAAACTCATATTACTAAGCGAGAAGCAGCCTGCGGTGATCGTCTATCGTGTCAGGTAGCGGTTAAGCAAGACATGAGCATTGAAGTGCCTGAAGAAGTATTTGGGGTTAAACAATGGCGTTGCAAAGTTCGTTCAAACGATAATGTGGCGACTTTCATTAAGGAGCTTGTGCTTGAATTACCTAACGGCGAGAACGTTGACTTTCGTGCTGGCGGTTACATTCAAATTGAATGCCCACCACATAAAGTAAACTACAAGCAATTTTCAGTTCAAGACGAATATAAGCCAGATTGGGATCACTTCAATATATGGCAGTATGAATCAGTTGTTGAAGAGACCGTAATACGTGCTTACTCGATGGCAAACTATCCGGGTGAGAAGGGCATAATTATGCTTAATGTTCGTATTGCCTCGCCTCCACCACGCACTGAAGGCTTACCGCCGGGGCAGATGTCTTCTTTCATCTTTAACTTAAAAGAAGGTGATGAAGTAACTATATCAGGGCCTTTCGGTGAATTTTTCGCTAAAGAATCCGAAGCTGAAATGGTATTTGTTGGCGGCGGCGCGGGTATGGCGCCAATGCGATCGCATATTTTTGACCAGCTTGAGCGCATCGATACTAAGCGTAAAATGACCTTTTGGTATGGTGCTCGTAGTAAGCGTGAAATGTTCTATGTCGAAGATTTCGATCGTCTGGCGGCTGAGCACGATAACTTTGAATGGCATGTTGCCTTGTCTGATCCTCAGCCAGAAGATGATTGGGCCGGGGATACTGGCTTTATTCATAATGTCTTGCTAGAAAACTACCTAAGCGCACATGAAGCCCCTGAAGACTGTGAGTTCTATATGTGCGGCCCACCGATGATGAATCAGGCGGTGATTAATATGTTGCACGATCTTGGTGTTTAAGATGAAAATATCATGTTGGATGATTTCGGCGGATAGTTTTTTCTAACGCTCAAAAGAATAAACAGATATGTTTCAAGCATTGATCAATATCAACAAAAACAGCGAGCGGTGCTCGCTGTTTTTGTTTGTGCTGCTGCTTAGCTGTTTCGGTCTAACGGCCTGTGATTCAAATCCATCGAATAAACAGCAAGTTACCTTTTCAGGACCAATGATGGGTACTGAATACCGGATCACGATTATTAAACAGTCGACTACCGAAGACCCTCGGCAGCAAGATGATCGACTGGAAGGTGCCATTCTCGATGCAATGGATGCAGTTAACCAAAGTATGTCGAATTATATTGCCGACTCTGAAATTAGCCGTTTCAATCGCCTGCCGGCCAATCAACTGCAAACCTTATCGCCAGACTTCGCTCGGGTTATCAGTGAGGCAATAGAGGTGTCGATCATGAGTAACGGAGCGTTTGATGCGACCCTGGCTAAGGCCATAGATGCTTGGGGCTTTGGACCCGAAGGGCAAATAACACAAAGGCCGAGCGCTGAAGAGCTTCAGTTGTTACGTGCGACTGTCGGCATAGACAAACTTACTTTTCAAAACGGCTCGCTGATGAAAACAGTTGATGGCGTCGAGATTAGCTTGTCAGCAATTGCCAAAGGGTACGCGGTCGATAAAGTAGCCTTGGCTTTAGAGAGCCTTGGCATAAACAATTATTTAGTTAATATTGGTGGCGAGCTTAGGGCGGCCGGTAAAACGGTAGACAACAAACTCTGGCGTGTTGGCATTGAAAAACCCCATATACTTGGGGGCATTCAAGAAATAGCTAAGCTTGATAATGTCGCGATTGCAACCTCGGGCGATTACCGCAATTATCTTGTTGTTGATGGCCAACAGTTTTCTCATATGATTGATTCAAGCACTTTAATGCCGGTGTACCACAAGCTTGCATTGGTTAGTATTATTAGTCAGCGAGCCAGCACCGCCGACGCATTGGCGACCGCAATGATGGCGATGGACGAAAAACGAGCTTGGCAATTTGCGCAAAACAATGATCTTGCCGCGTATCTGATTATTCGAGGCGATACCGAAGGCCAGCACACAGTGAAGTTAACTGATAAATTTGCAGTCTATTTGCAATAAGTGCTTGCAACCTAGTAACTCTATTACTACATTACGGTGATGAATCACGCGACCCTCGGGTCTCTGGTTAGTAACAAAAACTTTAATTCGATTTGCCGTATGAACTTATTTTTTGTCACCTTCGCTGTTTTTATGTTAGTCATGGTCGCTATGGCTGTGGGCGTTATTGTTAATAATCGCGCGATAAAAGGGAGTTGTGGTGGATTAAATGATATTGAAGGCCTAAAAGGTGCCTGCGATATTTGTGAAGGTAAGAAAGTCTGCAATCGTCGACGCCAGATGGAACGTAAGGCGTTATCTAAATAGAGCAAATGGATTTAGCGGACGAAATGAATTAAGACACCAAAATTCTAAAGAGCCTATAAATAAGTGTCAATATCTCCAGCAAAAACAGCTTCTCAAGCCAATTCGGGCTCGGTTTCACTGTCATCGTCAGAAAATGGCGTCATTAAAGAACACAATGGCAAAATTTGTATCTTTATTGATGGCTACTGGATTCGTTACTACGCCCCTCCAGCAAACACTATGGCTGAGAAAAAAGCCCTTATAGTCTCGCTGCGCCGCCGCGTATTTCACCACACAGAGCAGGGTATAAATTCACCCGGTTGGCGCTTAGAAATTGCCCGCAAATATTACCTACAAGAGCAAGATCCATCTCTGAAGAGGGTAAAAGCAGCTATGTTAGCTGGGTCTTTATTTAACCGAGCGACTGATATTTTCTCAGGAGTAGTCGACTTAGAAGCCAAGGGCATTCATATAGACCAAGATAATTCCTTGATGAAGCAATGCGAGGCTTGTTTTATAGAAGCCTTAGAGTTAGGCAAACAAGTAAGGCATTTTAGTGGAGAAGAGGGAGTCGACGAGTTGTGGGGCGAACCTTTCAAAGCATTTTCGTTCCCTATGGATCGCTTTTTCGAGAGTCGCTACATTAAACTGGCTCAGACCTTTAAGTCAATTGATAAGATTATTGATCGAATGCTCGAAGTTTTTGCTAAGGTTGAGGGTTTTGAGGGCGTACTACCGATGCTCGAGGAACTCCGTGAGGCCTCTAAAACTGAAGTCGAAACGATGCGTCGTGATGAAGTGATCTACGATGTTTGGCCACGCTATGTTGTCGCCAAAGAGGCTATTACCGAATTTAAGCCCTGTGGCCTAAGCAGTCATGAGGACCGCTTGCGTTATTGGGAAGATGGTATGCGCTTATTACACATGGGTAAGGATGTTGTGAGCCACCTCAGTGGTGTGCGTGTTCCGATGCCGGCTACCACTGCAAATTATATGGCTAATTGTGACCTCTATGATAAAAATGACTCGCTAGATAGCGAATTTTCAATTCCGGATCAGTGCTTTAAGAATTAAACACAAGTTAGTCTTTACTGATGTTTTATGTGACACTCAGGAGTACCAATCTTCGAGATGCAGTGTCACCGGCACCAATTAATTTGCTCTTATGAAACTCAGACAACTCCAATATGTTACTGAAGTCGTGAAGAACGGCATGAATGTGACCGCTGCCGCCGAAAAGCTATTTACTTCTCAACCAGGCGTCAGTAGCCAGATCAAGCGCTTGGAAGAAGAGCTAGGCGTTACCATTTTTGAACGCAGTGGCAAGCACATTAACGGCCTCACTCCAGAGGGCGATTTGCTGGTGCAGCGTTTCGAAATAATTCTAAACGAAGCCAATAATGTTAAGCGCATAGCCGAGGGTTTCAGTCATCCAGACTCGGGCATGCTTTCGATTGCCACCACACATACGCAAGCTCGATATGTATTGCCGCCGGTGATTAATCAGTTTCGCAAGCGCTACCCTAAAGTGCAACTGCAAATTAACCAAGGCACGCCAGAGCAAATTGCCAGTTTAACTGACTCAGGTCAAGCTGACATAGGTATCGCGACTGAAGCATTAGAATTGTTCGATAACCTTATTCTATTGCCTTGCTATCGATGGAATCGCTGCATTATTGTGCCAAAGGGTCATGAGTTGGCGAGCCAGCCGGAGTTGACTCTTCAGGCGATTGCCAAGCACCCTATTATTACCTATACCTTTGGCATCGCTGACCGTTCGGTTATTAATCGAGCGTTTAAGAAATATGGCTTGGATCTTAACGTGGTGTTGATGGCGGCTGATGCCGAGGTCATAAAGACCTACGTAAGGACTGGACTAGGCATTGGGATCTGTGCGCGTATGGCCTACGACAAAGTACAAGATCAAGACCTTGTGGTGCTCGACGCTGGCCATTTGTTTGACTCCAGTGTCACCAGCTTGGCGATTCGTAAAAATGCGGTTGTCAGAGCCTATGTCTATGAATTCATACAGTTGTTTGCCTCACACCTAAACAAAGGGGTGGTTGATCAGGCTCTAAAAGCGGGTAATGACACCAGCCTACAAGACAAGCTCTACCAAGAATTTGTGAAGGAAGCCGCTACCCGTTAAAGGTGCTTTTACTTGAAGCCGCTACTGCGGTGTTGATTAGAGGCCACCTAGAGAGCCTTGAAAAAACGATCTTTTCTTAAGAGATAGTAGTCATCGTAGTCGAATGACATAGCGACGCGGCTACTACGGCCAATAATTTCGCTGCGTGGAATGAAACCGATGTAACGCGAGTCTGCACTATTGTCGCGGTTGTCGCCCAAGGCTAAGTAGCTGTCCTGAGGCACACTTACAGCTGAAAAATTAGAGGCCCTTGTCGGCCGACCGCTAACTCTAATTGAGTATTCAGTACCAAACAGGTTTTCTATTCCCTGGCGGTCTTGCTCGGCACTATTGCTTTCGATAAGTTGGTTTTGAGTGCCATAACGCAACTCCTCACCGTTAATAGTTAATACATTGTTAGTCATTGACACAGTATCGCCCGGAAGGCCAATAACTCTTTTTACCAAACGTTTATTGGCTACCTTTGAGTTAAAAACAATGATATCCCCACGTTGCGGATCGGCTAACTCAATTAATGAAATAGCAGAAAATGGAAGCTGCAAATCGTAGGCAAGTTTGTTTATAACGATTCTATCGCCTTCAACGATAGTGGGCTTCATAGAGCCGGTTGGTACCGAATTCCAGTCTGCTAAACTACTTCTGAAAACACTCATTAGTAGCACAAAGATTATTAAGCTTCGATTCTCTAAAATTGTTCGTTTTATCCACTTGCTCATTTTTATTAGGCCTCGACGTTGCTAGCTCAGCGATTCTAGTTGAAATTCTATTTATCCAGCATGGCACAAAATCGATCTTTTTTTGCTCTATTAATAAGCTGAGGTCTCAAGCTGTAAGTTGTTGTGGCCTTATTTGGATATTGTAAAACTATTATGTGGATCATTGAAAATGGTCCTATACTGGCTTACATAAGTTGCTAATAAAGCGCCACCATTGTGTATTATAAGTAAGGAGATATAACGTGCCATATGACCTTAGCCAACAAGTTCTTCGAACCGATGCCTCGGGGATGCCGATTGACTGGGTTTCTTACCAAGAGGCGGTGCGCTGCTATCACCTTGGTCTAGTGCTTTATAGCTGCGGTAGTCTTCTTTACACAATTCGCGGCGGTGTAAGTTCGCTAACTGGCTTAACCAGTAAAATTGAGGTAAGCACGATAATTGCTACGCCCTCGGCGAGGCAAACTAAATATCATCATTTACCCAATTATACCCCTGCGCTCACCAATAAAACCTTATTTGCTCGTGATGCAATGATGTGCCTATATTGCGCAAACACATTTAAGCCGTCTGACTTATCTCGAGATCATGTTACGCCGGTGTCGCAAAAAGGTACCGACGTTTGGACTAATGTGGTTACCGCATGTAAGCGATGTAATAATTTTAAGGCTGGCCGAACACCTGAGCAAGCGGCGATGAAGTTAATAGCGGTACCGTTCAAACCTACCCATGCAGAGTACATATATTTACGTGGGCGAAAAGTATTAGCCGATCAAATGGAGTTTTTGAAAGCACATTTTCCGCGCACCAGCCCACTGCGTGATCGAGTTGATAAGCATCAAACAGAATCAACAGAAGCTGCTTGGCCTCAGCATAACGACAACACAGCATAAAACGATCAGTAGCTTTCAACGTTTCGTTAAAATATCGCGCAATAACTCCTTACTACACTCAATCTTTATATCAATCTCGAAAATATGAACTATTTACCTTTGGCACAAGCTTTATGCTTAGATCTCGGTATATAACATCGATCTTTAGACTAAACATATGGTCAAAACGTGACTCT
Source organism: Gammaproteobacteria bacterium (assembly GCA_034110505.1). Classification (GTDB taxonomy): domain Bacteria; phylum Pseudomonadota; class Gammaproteobacteria; order Arenicellales; family Arenicellaceae; genus Arenicella. The sequence goes on along the minus strand of JAWUZB010000086.1, from coordinate 11,146 downwards.
AATCTGCCCACAAACTAGTACTAGCGATAATGCTCCGACGTCATTAACTCGCCAAGCAATACTCGATACCCTACCGCTCTCAATAGCGGTTATTCCTTGGGGTATTCTAACCGGTGCTCTGGCTATTGAAGCTGGCTTCTCAGCCATTCAGGCACAACTTATGTCGCTAATAGTGTTCGCCGGTGCGGCTCAATTATCGGGCATTACATTGATAGCCGCTGGCTCTTCGTTTATCTCAATATTTACCTCAACCGTGGTAATCAGTTCACGGCATTTGCTCTACTCAATAACCTTTCGTCAACATGTTGAGGCACTGCCATTACGCAAAAGGTTATTGATTGGCTTTTTGTTGACCGATGAGATGTTTGCGGTCTCTGAGGCGCATAGCAAGCGCTCAGCAAATTTTTCAGCGTGGTTCGCCATCGTTTCCGGACTGACCTTTTACTTTTTCTGGAATTTAGCGACTCTGCTGGGAATATTCGCTGGCGAATACTTTGCGGAGTTAGACTCGTTGGGATTAGATTTCGCTATCGTAGCCACTTTTATTGCCATGACATTTGCTGAACTTCGTCGTTACCCCGTATTGGTTGCGGTGTTGATGAGTGGCTTTACGGCGGTATTACTAAAACCTATTTTGGCCGATAGTTATATTGTTCTCGCCGCGCTAGTCGGTATGTTCAGCGCTTATTTCTGCTCTGGTTCAGAGACTATATCAGGGCAGCAGGCGAGCTCATGATCTGGTTAATATTGCTTGCTATGGCGTTGATTACGTTCATCAACCGCTACTTATTCTTTGCTGCCGTAATTACTTATTCGCCAGGCCCTAAGGTAAAACTTTTTTTAAGTTATTCGTCGTACTCGGTATTGACCGCCATCTGGGCACCCATCATTTTTAGTTTTGATCAGCAGAGTCACTTTCAGTTAGCCGGTCTAGATTACTTATTGGCCGCCGCTTTGGCCGGTCTATTAAGCTTTTACCGAGTGGCTAGCATTATTGTGGTGTTGCTCAGTATCGCGCTATTTTTCTTGATTCGTTTTTATTTATAATCAAGATTCTGAAACGCCAACGTTAAGCAAAAAAAATGCCTCGTATAAACGAGGCATTTTTTAACCCTAAATGGCATTTAACTTCTAGCTTTCGCGTTTGGTTATTTCAACCAAGTGAAAACCAAATTGAGTTTTAACTGGACCGTGAACTTTTCCAACTTCTTCATTGAAAACAACCTGGTCAAACTCTGGCACCATCATGCCTGGACCAAAACTTCCTAAGTCGCCACCTTGTTTGCCAGATGGGCATTGAGAGAGTTCAGCGGCCGCTGATTCAAATGTCTTCTCACCAGAATTAATTTTTGTTTGAATGTCCAAACATGCTTGTTCAGTTGACACTAAGATGTGTCGTGCAGATGCGGTAGTCATTTCGTTGTTAAACCTGTCAATTTTCAAAGAGGCGCATAATACTTACTTTGCACCTCGAATCCCAGTTACAATCCGTAAAAAGTAAGTAAACTTGCTAAAAAACGTCATAAATTCGTTAAATTCTGCTTTGAACAAACAATTTTTCAATTATCTTCGAATCGCGATTACATTTTGCCTTTTAGGGCTGGTGTTCTATCTTGCAGACTTGTTCTCACCGGCAGGTCGAAAGCTACTTTTTGAAACCCTCAAGAATGCCGATTTAGTTCTATTAATTGCGGCCATATTGATAGGCGTGCTAATCAATATGGTGAGCGCCTTTAAATGGTACATGTTGACTCAAGCTCGTGCCTTAGGAGCTGGATATTGGCGGATTTTTGCTTATTATCTGGTGGGGCAGTTTTACAATATGTTTCTTCCGACCAGTGTTGGTGGAGACTTTGTTCGCTCGTACGAGCTTGGCAAGTTTTCAGGTAGACAAGCTGACGCCTTGGCCTCGGTGTTTGTCGAGCGCTATACCGGTGTCGTTACATTGCTTGTGGTCGCGACCTTGGCGGTATTGAGCCAACTTGCCCGCTTCAATCAAAGCTTTATCGTATTTACTCTAGTCGCTTTTGGCTTAGGGCTTGGATTCATTGCATGGTTAGTTTTTGATCCTAAATTATATCGTGTCATACGCGATTTCATCCAAGCACGGATGGCACTAAGCACTAAAATATTCAATAAGTTAGACACGCTGTTAGCGGCAATAGCGGTTTATAAACAACAACCCAGCACCATCGCCTTGGCGATGCTGAACTCGGTACTGTTCTATTTTGTTGCGGTAGTAAATGTTTACCTCACCGCCTTGGTGTTTAATTCTGAGGTTAGTTTTTTAGATATGCTTATCGCTACGCCAATCATCATGCTGATTATGAATTTACCAATATCAATAGGTAACATTGGGCTAATGGAAGTCGGTTATGTGAGTATTTTAGAGCTAATGGGGTATGGTGCCGAATTGGGTCTGGCGATAATGTTGCTAATGCGATTTAAGTCGTTATTCGATGCTGCCTTAGGCGGCGTTCTGCACCCAGTATTTGTGACGAAAAAGTATGAATAGTCTATCATTGCCAGGTAAACACTTAATCGCAGAAACTTTAGAACAAGTTAAATAGAAGATGAATATTTCAATAGTGGGTACCGGCTACGTCGGTTTAGTAACAGGCACATGTTTTGCTGACGTGGGAAACCAGGTTTTATGTGTTGATAAAGATCAAACAAAAATCGATATGCTGCTGGCTGGTAAGATTCCAATTTTTGAGCCCGGCCTGGAGCAGTTGGTTAACTCCAGTGTTGCTCAAGATAGACTTAAATTCACGACTGACATTAGTGCGGCAGTAGAGCATGCTAAAATCATTTTTATCGCCGTAGGAACTCCTCCAGGCGAAGACGGCTCGGCCGACTTATCTCACGTCTTGTCAGTGGCAAAATCAATCGGTCAGAGTCTATTGGAGTATCGAACTATCGTTACTAAGTCGACGGTTCCTGTTGGCACAGCCGAACAAGTTCGTTCAGCGATACAGAGAGAACTTGATGCTCGCGGGGTAAGCATAGATTTTAGCGTAGCGTCTAACCCAGAGTTTCTCAAAGAAGGTGCCGCGATTGCCGATTTCATGAAGCCTGATCGAGTTGTAATCGGTGCCGACGATGACCGAGTCGTCGACGTTATGCGTGAACTTTATGCGCCCTTTAATCGCAATCATGAACGGATTATAGTGATGGATATTCCATCGGCAGAGTTGACCAAGTATGCGGCTAACGCGATGTTGGCGACCAAGATATCATTCATGAATGAGCTTTCTAATCTGGCTGAGTTACTGAATGCTGATATTGAATTAGTAAGGCAAGGTATTGGCTCCGACCCGCGAATTGGTTACCACTTTATTTATCCAGGTTGTGGCTATGGCGGTTCTTGCTTTCCGAAAGATGTTCAGGCGTTGCACCGTACGGCCCAGCAACATGGCTATGAGGCCCGAATTCTAGAGGCTGTAGAAGCGGTAAACGAAGATCAAAAATCAGTTCTGTTAACTAAAATTGACGCACATATGGGTGCTAATTTAAGTGGTAAAACGTTTGCTATTTGGGGTTTGGCGTTTAAACCAAATACCGATGACATGCGAGAGGCACCAAGCAGAATTATTATCGATGGCTTGCTTGCCCGTGGTGCGAAGGTAAGAGCCTACGACCCTGTTGCGACTGAAGAAGCTAGCGAGATATATGCGGAGAACGATTCTGTGATCGTCTGTGGTGATCTATACGACGCGACAGAAGGTGCCGACGCCCTGGTCTTAGTAACCGAATGGAAGACTTTTCGAAGCCCAGATTTTAAGCGGTTAAAAAATCAATTGAACGATCGCGTAATCTTTGATGGGCGTAATATTTATGAGCCAGCCGGATTGGCTAAACTTGGCTTCAAATACTATGGTATCGGCAGGTCGAATTAGACATGAAACTATCCAAGACTCAGTTCTCTAACATCAAGACATTAGTGGTCGGGGACGTTATGTTAGACCGCTACTGGTTTGGCAGCGTCGACCGCATATCGCCCGAAGCGCCGGTGCCGGTACTGGTGGTTAAAAGTGAAGAATCGCGAGCAGGAGGTGCCGCTAACGTGGCGCATAATTTGTTAGCACTGGGAGCTCAGAGTAATTTGTTGTCGGTAGTAGGCGACGATGATGCGGGCCGTGAGATAGGTCGAATTATCGCCAGCTACGGTGCCAAAACCACACTGAAAATAGATCAGTCAATTAAGACGATCGTTAAACTACGCATGGTTGCCCAGAACCAGCAATTATTACGCGCTGATTTTGAAGAAAAGCCAAGCGAAGAAATCCTCAGCCAATGTTTGAATGATTATTGCCAAGCGGTAAAAGAAGCTGATGTGGTAGTGCTGTCGGATTACGGCAAGGGGGGGTTAACCCACGTCGCTGATATGATCGCTGCGGCTAAGGCATTATCAAAACCAATCATTATAGACCCCAAAGGAAGTGATTATTCTCGTTATGCAGGCGCAACCCTCATAACACCTAATATGAAAGAGTTCGAGGCGGTTGCCGGCAGCTGCTCTTCTGATGCTGATTTTTCGAGCAAAGCTCATACTCTTCGCGCGGACCTAGACCTTGACTACTTATTAGTAACTCGAAGTGAAAAGGGTATGAGCCTGTTTAGCCGCGATGGCTCGCAAATCGATTCACCAGCGACCGCACTCGAAGTGTATGACGTTAGTGGTGCTGGCGACACGGTGATTTCGCTAATGGCGCTTGCTACCGTGGCGGGGTTTTCAAATACAGATAAGCTGATCCTTGCTAATACCGTTGCTGGTATCGTTGTAGGCAAGCTAGGGACAGCTGTAGCGACCATCGATGAAGTGATCGATAAGCTCGCTGAGAATGGCTAGCCTAAGCGGGTATGGCGACGTCAAAAAACCAATTTATAAAGGTATAACAGATGATTATTGTAACTGGCGGTGCTGGCTTTATCGGCTCCAATCTCGTGCGAGGTTTGAATAAGCGTGGATTGAACAATATTTTGGTAGTCGATGACCTTAGTGATGGCAACAAGATACGCAATATCGAAGATTGCGATATTCAAGACTATATGGATAAAGACGAGTTTCTTAGTCGTATTAGTCAAGGCATGGAGTTTGGCGGACCAACCGCTATCTATCACCAAGGTGCCTGTTCAGATACGATGGAGACAGATGGTCGCTTCATCATGCAAACCAATTATGAATACTCTAAGTCACTCTATCATTATTGTGGCGAGCACAGTATTCCGTATATCTATGCTTCTTCTGCTTCGGTGTATGGCGGTGGCGAAATTTTCAAAGAAGGTCCGCAGTACGAGCAGGCTTTAAACGCCTATGCATATTCAAAATTACTGTTTGATCGCTACGTACGAAAAAATCCCAGGGTATCTGATTCTCAAGTGATCGGCCTGCGCTATTTTAATGTTTATGGTAAAGGTGAAGAGCATAAAGGCCGCATGGCCTCAGTGGCGTATCATTTTTTCAATCAATACCACGAACAAGGGTTTGTGAAATTGTTTGGTGGTAGTGGTGGCTATGCCGATGGCCAACAGTTGCGAGATTTTGTTTGGGTTGAAGACGTCGTTGATGTTAATTTACATTTTCTTGAGCACCCAGAAGCGAAAGGCACTTTTAACGTCGGTAGTGGACGAGCACAGAGTTTTAACGATGTTGCCACCGCTGTTCTTAATACGCTTGAAAATACTATTAAGACAACCGAGCAATGGGTGTCTGAAAACAAAATTCAGTATATTGAATTCCCTCAAGCGTTAATCGGCAAGTATCAGAGTTACACTAAAGCAGATCTAAGTAATTTGACCATGTCAGGCGAATACAGCAATAATTTTGCAAAGGTTGAAGAGGGCGTAAAAAATTATGTCAATCAGCTGACAGCGGCTAGATAGTCTTTTCCAAGTGGCTGTTGTTGCGATTTACGACTCAGGTGTCGGCGGACTTAGCATCTACCAAAATGTGGTCGCTAGATGCCCTGAACATGACTACCTTTTTGTTAGCGATAGCGAGCAGTTTCCATACGGAAGCAAGCCTGAAGATGAGTTAGTGGCGCGAGTAAAAGCGGTGGTCACAAGGCTTGATCATGATTACTGTATCGATGTTCTGATTATGGCTTGTAATACCGCAAGTACACTGGTGTTGCCTTACCTCAGAGAAATGTTCGAGTTTCAGGTGATTGGTGTTGTGCCAGCGATCAAACCGGCCGCAGAGCTTTCCAAAACCAAGAGAATCGGCTTGCTGGCTACGCCTGCAACCATAGCGCGGCCGTATACCGATCGGTTGATTGCTGAATTTGCCAGCGATTGTCATGTTGTAAAGGTAGGTTCAAGTGAATTGGTGTTACTCGCAGAGCATAAACTTATTGCTCGGCCGCTTGATGAATCGGTAATTGGCACTATCTTAAAGCCAATCATTGATGACGCAGAAATTGATGTCATTGTTCTTGCGTGTACACATTTCCCGCTGTTAAAAGTTGAAATTGCCTCACAGCTGAAAAAGTACAATCGCCATCCTCGCTTAGTCGATTCGGGTGAGGCGATAGCCAATAGGCTGGTATCGATTAGCCAGGCTTTGGCCTTAGAGCCAAGCGCGTCGGCTACTCGAGTCGCACTAATGACCGATAATAGCGCGCAAACTAGTTTTGTCGCTCAACTAAAGCGAATGGGCTTCAGCAAACTACAGCAGCTGATGATTTAGGGCGTTTGATCGACAGCTCAAGTGGCTGTCATAACGTTACTTTTTTTATTCAATTTTCAGTTTTATAATATCTTGAGACCTCAGCATAACTCAGGGACGAAATAAAAATAGCTTGGAATGTCTCCAATTGAGGCGGAAAACGCGGCTAATAGCTAGCTATTGGCAAGTTTTTCAACAAAAAGTGGAGGTATTACAGGCATTTTTATTCGTTCGTCGAGTTATGCTGAGGTCTCATCTTAATCTACACGTATTAATTAGACGCATGCCTCAAGAATCATATTCTCTATTATTAAAGCAAGCCCAGGGCCTAATCAGCTCTGAAACTGACTTCATTGCCAATGCTGCTAATCTTTCCTCTTTTCTATATCACAATATAGAAAACGTGAATTGGGTAGGCTTCTACTTATTCAAGCAAGATGAGCTGGTACTGGGACCGTTTTGCGGACAACCGGCCTGTACTCGCATACCAGTAGGTAAGGGGTTATGCGGAACTGCATTTGCCGAGCAAAGAACATTAATGATCGACGATGTTCATGCATTTGCAGGCCATATTGCATGCGATGCTGCGAGCGAATCTGAGATTGTGGTACCGTTTAATACTCAGTTGTATCGAGGAGTGTTTGATATTGACAGCCCAAACCTGAGTCGTTTTGGTGAAGCGGAAAAAGACCTGTTTGAAGCCGTTGCTTTGGCCTTGGAAGAATCGCAAAGCGCCAGCTAATTTGAATATTCATCAAGCATGCTTAAATCAGTGTAAGAAATTTAACCTTGAGTTAATACCGTCTTGTATTATGCTTGGGTGATGACGTTGAAGTTTTAGTAATCATGCTGTTAACTATTTTGCTTAGCTTAGACAATGAACAAGATAACGATTCAACTCCGAGATATACAGCTAAGTCAGCTGAATACCCAATGCCTTCTGTTGGTAGCTAAGTTTGTGCGTCGATTGAAAGCTCGTAAAGGCGTGTCCCTACGTATGCAAGATGACGACATTTTACTGCAAATTTCAGAGCGAGCGAATCGCACCAGAGATACCGAGCTGAAGGCTTTGTATGCTGATTTAAAAAAAGAAATTCTAAACTCAGTACACCAGTCTTTGTTGTCGCGTTAGTGTCATCTAGCGGCTTGAGCGGTACCCTCGCACTACTATCCAAGTAACTGATAGCATCAGCAGAAGGTAGCTAATTGAAAAGCCAATATCGGCGCTCACGTTTATTAATGATTGCTTGATCAATGATCGGCCAGTGACTACTTGTTGTTTACTTTGAATCAGCTGTACCGGAATCATTCGCAGATAATCGGCGACATTTTCTTTATGCACCAGGCGCGCTTCGAGTAATGTCCAGTAACCTGAAATTTCTGGAATATCTAAACGTATCCGTTCTAGAATAATGTTTGACGGCTGCTGCGTACTCAAAAAATCCAAAGGAAACATAAACTCAACAATGCCATTGTCACTGTCGGCTATTCGAAGTGTAGAGCTAGCTTGGCGTGAAAAGGAATGACGTTCAGTTTGGTAAAATAACTGGTAGCTGTTCCAGGCATGGTTAGATTTAGGGGCTTTTAATTTGAAGTAAACACCGGCTAAATGCTCGGTGGCCAAGCTCAATTGCGTTGACACAATAAATGGGTCGTCGGCAGACATCTCAAACTTATCCAAAGCTCCATTCAGATCGTTAAAATGCCAATCTGGGTTAATGATGGTGGCTGAATTTTTATCTAACGCTACAATGCCAATTTGCACTCGCTTTGGTTCTATTAATGTAACTGTGGCATCGATCTGATCAGTAAGAACCGGTAGGTTTTCAAAGTTAAGGGAACAAGACTCACATTGATTTATGTCTAATCGTAAGCGAGTAGACTGGGTAAATGCTGTGCCTGCCGGTAACTCTAGGGCCGCGGGGAAGCTCGATACAGTGAAACTGATTTTGTAATAGGGATTAAATAAGTCTTGCTCGCTATTAAAGAAGATCTCTAATGGCACGTCGGTCAATTGACTTCCGAGGTCGATACTCAAATACCTTGGTTTCTCTGCTTGCTGCACTGGATTAAAAATGATGTAGGGGTCATCGCCAGATATATCGTAGTGTGCAGGTGATGTTGCGCTTAGATCATTAGTAATGGTTTGCGCGCTGCTCGAGCCTGAGAAGAGGACGACTGCCGTCATTCCAGTTAGCAAAACACGCAGTAAGTTTCTATTGATTTTTCTCTTAGAGGAACGCGTAAGGCTCATTATTTGGCCTCAGTTTTAAGTACGCGATAGGCGAAAAAACCCAAGACCACTAGAAATATTGAGCGCATGAGCTGAATAGCTTGATGCAAGGTGAAGGTGTCGGTGGCGATGTGCTGTTGGAAAATACTCGGAAAATGACCCGTGCCGATAAAATCTGTCGTTAGCGGCGCGGCTAGAAATAGGGTGAAAACACCGCTGTCTGTTTTTAGCAGCCATAAGATCAGCCATGCGCCAAACAAGGCTATAAAAGGGAGGACTACTCTTTTACCGTATTGGATTGAAAGAATCGGGAAAAGAACTAGCCAAGCGGCGTAGTGGACGCTGTGAACATTAAAGCCAAAATAGATAAATAAAACAACCGAGGCACTGAGTACGAAGCGCTCAGCCTTGGGCCGGTCGCCGGTTTCCCATTGGTATATCGCAAGCACCGCTAAGCTGATGACAATTGGGTAGAACCAGTAATAGCCGAGTGATAATAATGGCCTCAGGGTGTCGGTAGCATGTGCCGCTGTGGGGTCTACAAACAGCTGCGTATTACCGCCGCTCAAATTGATTAACCAATTCGGTAGTAGGTAGACTGCGCTAATAATGGCCGCACTGCAGCTCAGCATAATGATGTTTCGAAACCAATGGTCCTTAAAGTCGATTAAGGCAATCAATAAAAACGGAATATAAAGTAGGTTTATTTCGCGGCAGAGCAATGCGATTGCGAACAAGGCGCTGGCGCGAAATACATGGTCATACTTGAGTTGTAAGGCGCAGGCCATTAGAAAAAACAAACTAATCACTTCAAAGCGACCAAATATATAAGTCGAAAACAGGGTCAAAGGATTAAATAACCAAAGAAGTAATGCAATTTTTCGATGTTCTGGCTTGTCGACAAACTTCCATATAAGTAATGCCGTGGCAACGTCAAAGACCAGGTATGGGAGCTTAAAGAAAAACAGGTGTCTATAAATGTTCGGGTCGTTTAGGAAAAAGCCGTAATCAACCAGATCTGATACGCTTTGGCTTGGGTCGCTGAGATAAAATAAACCTTCAGTTACATCGATAAAGAGTGTTGAAAACCAAGCGAAGATAACTTCGATATAGAAAACTACAAAGCGATGGCTGTTGTCAAACAGGAAGTCATTTTCGAGAACATAGAACACGCGACGCGCTTCTGAAAATAAGTCGACATGTGCAAAGAATGGCATGAGAGCGAGTCTCAATAGTATCCCTAGACCTAAGGCGACAATTAAAAACTGCTTATTATTCATTGGTTTATACACAAAGCCCCCGTTTTACTGGCTTAGCTAAAAGTACGCTGAAACCAGCTTTTTGGCTTATATTGATAATCCACTGGTTGTGCCTGACGATCCATATAGCCGCCGTCGTCGCAGACTTTAGGTGGTTTAAGCTCGGGAAAATCCTCGTTGGTAAAATAGTGTGTTACCAATGACTTTCTTGTTTTGCTTTTGTCGACAATCGGGCTGCCACCATGCAACAGTTGTGAGTGCCAAATAAGCACATCTCCTTTCTCAGCTAACAAGGTTTCGGCTTTGAGCTGATGCTGCTCGATTGCAGACCAAATATATTTTTTAAACGCTGACATTTCTGTCTGTACTGCATGAGTGGTGCCATTGGAAAAAAGGTAAGGCTTGATTTTATGGCTACCGGGAAAGTAGCTTAGCGGCCCGTTTTCAGTCGTTGCATCTTCAAGCGCAATCCAAGATGCAACCATCTTGTTTGGTGTCGGAGAGGGCATGTAAAAAGTGTCGACGTGATAATCTTGTTGTGATCCGAATTCAAAGTTCAGACTATTGCATACCATCGGAAAGCCATCTAATACCTCTCTTAGTATAGGAGCAAGTCGTTGGCCTATCACTAGTTCTCGTATTTGTTGCTGAGTGAGATAAAGATCGTTCAGTTTGTAAGGCTGCTTACGTGCTGATAGTGGGGCGTCGGCCATATACACTCGGCGCTCATCATTTGTCTCGACAAAAATATCAATTACGTAATCTGAATCAAGTTTACGTCGTTCTTTCCATAGACGGTCGGTGAGTAAATTAATCTCATCGATAGCGTCACTCGAGTAGAAATTCTTTAGCAATAGGTAGCCGTTTTCTTGCCATGCCTGCTGTTGTTCGTGAGTTAATGTCATCGCAGTCAATATCTAGTCTTTAAAATTCAACGAAAAGCGCTCGTTTTTGAGGCTCAAGTTGGGATTGTAGTACGGATCG
>JAWUZB010000085.1:0-10014 GCA_034110505.1 Gammaproteobacteria bacterium | reverse complement strand
GTGACGTATCTCGCGTATCAGGATGACGTATCTCGCGTATCAGGATGACGTATCTCGCGTATCAGGATGACGTCTTTCGCGTATCAGATGCCGCCAAGGAAGCACGTTTAACGTCATCCTGAGCGCAGCCGAAGGATCTAACAAAGTGTGCGCCCAATAAAAAGCCCCGACCAGTATCCTGATCGAGGCTTTCTAAGTAGTTATGACTGGAAAGTCAACGGCCTAAAATTTACTCACGAAATTCTAAACCACTTTCCATTCAAAAACAGTACTACATCATGCCGCCCATGCCACCCATACCGCCCATATCAGGCATGCCGCCACCGGCGCCGCCTTCATCTGGTGCGTCTGTAATCATCGCTTCAGTAGTGATGATCATGCTAGCAATAGATGCTGCGTGCTGTAGTGCAGTACGCGTTACCAAGGTTGGGTCTAAAATACCCATCTCGATCATGTCGCCGTACTCGCCAGTACCGGCGTTATAGCCAAAAGTACCTTTGTGCTTACGTACTTCGTTAAGCACTACAGAGGCATCGTCACCACCGTTAGCTACGATTTGACGTAATGGAGATTCCAATGCTTTTAGAATCGCTTTAACACCAGCATCTTGATCAGCGTTATCGCCTTTTACTTTTGCAACTGCATCAAGAGTACGAACCAAAGCAACACCGCCGCCAGGCACAACGCCTTCTTCAACCGCAGCACGTGTTGCATGTAATGCGTCTTCAACACGTGTCTTCTTTTCTTTCATTTCAACTTCAGTCGCAGCACCAACTTTGATCAACGCAACGCCGCCAGCTAGTTTAGCCACACGCTCTTGCATTTTCTCACGGTCATAATCAGAGGAAGAATCTTCGATTTGTGCACGGATTTGGTTAACACGATCAGAAATCTGTTTTGCATCGCCGTTACCGTCGATGATTGTGCTGTTCTCTTTAGTGATTTGAATACGCTTAGCCGAGCCAAGGTCTTCTAGAGTGATGCTTTCAAGGCTCATGCCAATCTCTTCAGAGACAACTTTACCGCCAGTCAACACAGCAAGGTCTTCTAACATCGCTTTACGACGATCGCCAAAACCAGGTGCTTTAACAGCACATACTTTTACGATACCGCGAATGTTGTTAACTACTAGCGTTGCAAGCGCTTCGCCTTCAACGTCTTCAGCAACAATTAGCAGTGGACGGCCAGCTTTGGCAACCGCTTCTAATGTTGGAAGTAAATCACGGATGTTTGTGATTTTCTTATCGTGCAATAAGATTAGAGGGCTTTCAAGGTCAGCCGTCATTGTGTCTTGCTTGTTAGCGAAGTAAGGCGACAAGTAACCACGATCGAATTGCATACCTTCTACAACTTCAAGTTCGTTTTCAAGAGATTGGCCTTCTTCAACAGTGATCACGCCCTCTTTGCCAACTTTGTCCATTGCTTCAGCAATGATGTTACCAACAGACTCGTCAGAGTTAGCCGATACAGTACCTACTTGAGCGATTTCTTTAGCATTTTCGCAAGGCTTAGAAAGCTTTTTCAATTCCGCAACGGCCACGATCACCGCTTTATCGATACCACGCTTAACATCCATTGGGTTCATGCCAGCGGCAACCGCTTTCAAACCTTCTTTGACCATAGCTTGGGCTAAAACTGTTGCTGTAGTTGTTCCGTCACCGGCTACGTCGTTAGTTTTTGAAGCCACTTCTTTCACAAGCTGAGCGCCCATGTTTTCGAATTTGTCTGCTAATTCAATTTCTTTAGCAACAGACACACCGTCTTTAGTTACTGTTGGCGCGCCAAATGCTTTGTCTAAAACAACATTACGGCCTTTAGGGCCAAGTGTAATTTTAACGGCATCTGCCAATATGTTAACGCCGGCCAAAATCTTGGTACGTGCGTCATCTCCGAATTTTACGTCTTTTGCTGACATGATAAATTCCTATAATTAATTTGTTAATTCAATATCGCGATCTCTAGGGATCACGATTTTTGTCTCAGGCGAAGCATGAAAAAGGCAGCTAGGTTACGTATTTGTTGTACGTAACCGACTGAGTATTTTTCATAACGCGGCATGAGGGAAAAAGCGGGATTCTTACTCGACAACGCCGACGATATCGTCTTCACGCATTACTAATAGATCTTCGCCGTCAACCTTGACTTCAGTTCCGGCATATTTACCGAAAAGAACTTTGTCGCCAACTTTAACGTCTAGGGCGCGAACTTCACCGTTGTCTAAAATCTTACCGTTACCAGCAGCGATAATTTCGCCTTCAGACGGTTTCTCTTTTGCTGATTCAGTAAGGATGATGCCGCCAGCGGATGTTGCTTCTTCTTCGTTACGACGAACGAGAACGCGGTCATGAAGTGGTCGAATAGCCATTCTTTGTGCCTCTAAAAAATAGGTTGGTTAATAATAATAATATCTACGAGAAGTGTTTATTAGCACTCTACGATAGAGAGTGCTAATAATATGGGCGAAGTCAATAAAGTCAATACTTACAAGCGACTTTATTTATGCTCGTCGGAATCAGCGGAGTACTCCCCTTCGATCACATTGCCCTTAGACTGATGCGAATTTGCTGAAGAGTCAGATGTACTATAAGCCGCTGTCATCGATCCTTTGAACAGGTTGTTGGCGGCCCATGCAATCAATGCCTGACGAACAGGCGGTATCAGCAGCGCAAAGCCAAGCGCATCGGTAATGAAACCCGGAGTCATTAACACCGCACCAGCAAACAGCAGCGCTACACCTTCCGCGATTTGCAAGGCCGGCACACGGCCAGCGTTAGTTTCTTCTTGTAGTTTAGCGATCGTAGCGAAGCCTTGTTGGCGCACTAAGTAAGCACCCAAAACAGCGGTAAATATTACGAAACCAATGGTGTTTAGCAGGCCGATAGAACTACCCACTTTAATCAGCAAGCTGATCTCTGCAATGGGTACCGCGATGAACAAGAAAACAAGAAGAAGAAATGCCATAATCACCTGATAAGGCCGTATTTTAAGTTTTCAAGACATAGCTCTGTAAATGCTGGTCCTGATAGTTATTTTAACTGGCGATTAGCCGGGCTCGATTGGGTTAACGCAAGCCACCGCATTGCCAGCAAATATCGAAATTTGCAGGGTTAGCCTCATTGCAGCTATTACAGTTCCAATCTGGCCCACTGACAACTTGGCTTTTAGTTTGGGTAATAATGTTTTCTGCTTGGCTAACAAGTGATTCAACCACCCAAAGCTCGGGCCATATACTGGTATACGGCACCTCACCCATTAAGCTCGAGCTATGGTGGTTACGCAGTTCGCTGGCAATATCGTGTTGCTCTAACAAACTGCGCATTAAACCTACTTCGACAATGTTGTCGGCTGTGAAAATTTTAATCAAAGCAGCACCTGACTGACTATTTTCCGACAACCAATTTTATTGATTTTCGATACCAGTTATTAAGATATTTATCTTCTTGCTCACCAGCCACAAAGGTATAGCGGTTGCCATTAATTTCAACTATCACATTAGTACCCTGCACTGTTTTACCAATTTCCATTGTGAGTGCGCCGTTGTGGCAAATTCGCCCGCTACCGGGCTTACTATCGAAGCGATAGAGATCGTCCTTTCCATGAAAACGCACACTCGCGTTACCGCCTTGGGTATAGGCTTTAAAGTCGAAACAGTCTGCGCGTATTCTTCGATTCTGCGAGCTTGTTGGCGCGCTAGCCACCGGATTTTGAGCCGAGTTGTTATTCGAGCCAGAGCTGGCATTTTTACGTTCAATGCTATACCGCTGCTGACCACCATTACGATCGACGACGGTCACATCGTTGGCAAATAAATCAATTCGCACACGCTCAGCAGTATATTTATTCTCTAAATATACTGAGTCACGATCTCGACGGGTTTCGTCAAATTGTGTAGATGCGCCACGACTGCGGTCCATGCTCCACTGCTTGTCGGCTACTTGTTGCAATGAAATACCGTCGAAGATCACTTGCGATACGTTTTTAGCCGTCACGTTAGGATCATCCTGTTGGCCGTTATTGCCACGTCTATTGCGGTCGTTGCTATTATCGTAACCACGCCCATTATCGGCTTGATTGCCGTAGCGATCATTTCGATCACTGTTACTGCGACGGTCATCGTCACGACGATCGTTGTTAACAGAATCACTAATGCTTAGTGAACTTACTTTGTCATTCCACTGACGATCAAAGCACCGAATATCGTTGTCAATGCGGGCAAATGATCCACGATAGTTATCATCATCATAAATTATGACCTGAACCCCGCGCGGCACTCGAATCGAAGACACGCTGTCATTACCAAAACCAGCGTCGCGCATGCGGCGGTATTCGCCGAGCCTTAAGGTTTGGCTTTTGCCGCTAAAATCACAATTCTCATAGATAGTGACACCATCAGAATAACCATTTGATAGCCGAGGGTTACTTTGCGCGGCAAGCGTGCCTGAAAAAACAATGTTTGCAGCAAGAATCGCAAGCGTTGACGTTAATTTAAATTTCATACGGCCCCCAAATGGACGTCTATAATTTTATTTTTGACTGATTTACACTTCATAGTGTATCAGCACCCTGCATAATATCGTATTGATTAAAGAATACGGAACCTGCATTAGGTTCGCATTCAAATATAGCAATGTTATTATTAACCTTAGCTGAACCAAGCTTAGCCAGAGTTACGAAAGCCGATTTAGATCGAGTAGCATTCCCTTAAATTAAACATCATCAGAGCCATCATGAGTCGTTTTTGGTCAGACATAGTTAGTCAACTTACGCCCTATACGCCGGGCGAGCAGCCGCAAATTAGCAATCTAATTAAGCTAAATACCAATGAAAATCCTTATGGCCCATCGCCAAAGGTAACCGCGGCAATTGCCGCCGCTAACAATAATGATTTGCGTAAATATCCAGACCCAAATGCGGCAACACTGAAAGCCACTATTGCCAAGCATTTCAAACTTGATGACAGCATGGTGTTTGTCGGTAACAGCTCAGATGAGGTGCTAGCGCATGTTTTTCGCGGCCTTTTGAAGCAGTCTAAGCCGCTACTGTTTCCTGACATTACCTACAGTTTTTATCCAGTTTACTGCAAGCTGTTCGAGATTAACTATTCTCTTGTCCCCTTAAATGAGGGTTTCTGCATTCAGGTTGACGACTATAAGCTCGCCAATGGAGGCATTATTTTTGCCAACCCTAATGCGCCAACGGGTATTGCCTTAGAGATTGATAAGGTTGAGATCTTACTGCAACGCAACCCAGACTCAGTGGTAGTGGTAGACGAAGCCTATGTCGATTTTGCTAATGACAGTGCGGTACGGCTGATCGAGAATTATGACAATCTACTAGTGACTCAAACATTGTCTAAGTCGCGATCACTAGCGGGTTTGCGTGTTGGTGTCGCGTTAGGCCACGCGGCGCTAATAGAAGGCTTAGAGCGAATTAAAAATAGCTTTCACCCTTATACCCTAGATGCCTTGGCAATTGCCGGTGCAACCGCTGCTTTTGCAGATCATGAATACCTAGAAGAGACGTGCGCTAAGGTTGCGGCAACAAGAGAACGAACTACTACGGGGCTTAGTTCACTGGGTTTTGAGGTGTTGCCATCGAGCGCAAATTTTGTCTTTGCTAAACACTCAAAACACAACGCTGAGACGCTTTTTTTAGCGCTTCGAAAGCGCGACATTATCGTACGCTACTTCGACAAGCCGCGAATCAAGGAGTTCTTACGAATTAGTATTGGTACCGACGACGAAATGAATTCATTGCTAGCAGCGCTCAGCGAGATTACGAGTGACTAGTGAGCACGAGCAAAGAACCTTATTTAAAGCGTCTTAACTAAATACCATTTCCTGATCGTCAACTGAGGTAAAGCGCAAGGCTAAGTTATCCAGAATAAAATTCTGGTTAAGATGCCACGGCTTATCGGTTGACTGCTTCGGTAAAATGTCTAAAGACCGTTGAATGTAACCCGAAGACAAATCCATCAAGGGCATATCTTGCATATCCTCTGTGGTGGTTGCTCTTGCTTGGGTATGGTTATTTTTGTCCATATAGTTAATCAAACGACTGGCGTAATGGTGGGTTAAGTCAACCTTCAGTGTCCATGAAGCGTTGGTATAGCCAACGGCCAGAAAGGTGTTTGGAACACCACTGAGCATCATGCCTTTGTATACATAAGCCTGGTTAGCCACAAACGGCTCGCCGTCGATAACGAAATCGATGCCACCGCAAAACTGCATCTTCAAACCAGTGGCGGTAACGATGACATCGGCGTCTAAGTGCTTACCCGACTCTAGGCTAATGCCGCTTTCGTCAAAGCTGGTAATATGATCCGTTTCTATACTCGCCTTATCGGCCTTCATGGCCTTAAAGAAGTCGGCATCTGGACACAGACAAACGCGTTGATCCCAAGGATTATAATTTGGTGTGAAATGTTTAGCGTCGAACTTATCACCAAGTTCGGCCTTTACCCCATCAATGATTTTGCTTTTAGCGCGCTCAGGCCAGGTCTTACAGAACCAGTAAATGAACATGGTACTCAAAATAAACCACCATCTGGCGGCCCAACGACCTACCCATTTACCCAAACCATTGGCAATTGGGTCAACCGACGGCTTCGCGCCCATATACGTAGGCGAGCGCTGTAGCATAGTTACATGCTTGGCGGTTTTGGCCATATTTGGAACCAAAGTAACAGCGGTCGCACCGCTGCCGATAATGACCACGTTTTTGTCTGCGTAATCGGCATCTTTTGGCCAAAATTGAGGGTGAATTACCTCGCCCTTAAACTGCTCGATACCCTCAAATTGAGGCGTATGACCCTCATCGTAATTATAATATCCAGCGCACATAAAGATATAATTACAGCTAAAGACTTCACCATCATCGGCTTCGAGCGTCCAGGTTGATTGCTCAGACGACCAGCTCGCCTTAACAATGTGCACACCGTATTGAATATGTTTATCAATCCCATACTCTTTAACCGTTTCATCAAGGTAATTTAGGATTTCTTGTTTAGGCGCAATCACTGATTTATCGTTCCATGGGCGAAACGAAAATCCAAAGGTATACATGTCAGAGTCAGAACGAATTCCGGGATAGTTAAATAAATCCCAAGTTCCACCTAGGGCCTCACGTCGCTCTAAAATTTTATAGCTTTTGCCTTTGTTGTAAGTTTGTAAGTGATAGGCCGCACTGATGCCCGAGATGCCAGCACCAATGATGATGGCGTGGTGATGAGATATTGTCATTTTTTAGTCTAATGATCAGTGAAATGAGGAGCTAAGGTTTTTTTCCATTGCTCAACTAATGCTGAATCATCATGATCCCAAGGGTGAAAACCCGGCTGCAGAAATTGCTTGTATAAACCGCGCATATCGCTGATTAAGCCGCCATCACCATAAAGACTGGCCCAAAGCTCTTTTCGCTCTTTCCAAGTAGCTTTGCGACCCAGTTTTTTGAGTAAAAATCGGCTAGACATCCAGATGTTAAAAGGGAACTCAAAGCGTGTAAAAATCTTGTATTGCTGACGCAGTAATTTTTGATCACCAACGCATTGTTGATACACATCAAAGGCAACCGACTTATGCTCAATCTCTTCGATTGCATGCCATAAGAACAGATTTCGAAATGATTCAGGAAAGTGCTTCATATGTTCGGGGTGAGTTAGGGCATGATTCGCCATAACCGCTGTCACATGCTCGGCGCAGACGGTTCTTGCCAGACGCTTTTCGGGCGACCACTTTTGCTCGCGCTTTTTTAGTTCAACTTTAAAGAAGTCATTCAGCTTGCCCGTCTCATAGCCAAGTTCATCGAACATTTTGTTTACTTGTCGATGCTGCAAAGAATGATGCGCTTCTTGATGTGCGAAAGCCTGTACTTCGGCGCGCAGCTTGGGATCCGTAATCTGATTTTCAAACAGCTTCACCGATTTGATAAATTCAGCCTCTCCGGCGGGAAAGCTGGCCGACATTGCAACCCACATTGCGCTAATACAACTATTGCCGTTGTAATAGAAAGGCCCGTCAAAATCGCTAAATTCAAACTTCACCCGACGTGGAACAATTTCCAGTTTTGAGCGCGACGGTGATGCCGCAGGGCTATTACTTGGGCTGAACGAATCGTTCAGCGATGGATTAATTATGGACATGAACTTAACCTGATGGCAGTAAATTTGCCGAAAACAATATTGCTGTTTACAGCTCTGTAAACTAGAATAGCTACTGTAGTTTCAATTTACAGCCCTGTCAACAGGGTTTGAACTAAGTAATACTTGTGAATACTGCACCCGATAGTTTCTTAGCATCACTAATTATAGAATAAACAATGGCACGCAAAACCCACAGCACTCCCGAGCAAGCCCAAAAAGCTATTCTGGATGCCGCAGAAGCGCTGATGATTGAGGTAGGCCCCGCCGGCTTGCGAATTAGCGCGGTGGCTAAGAAAGCCGGCATGGCTCACCCAAACATCATTCATCATTTCGGTTCAAGAGATGGTTTAATTAATGCACTTGCCGAACGCGTCGGGCAACGCGCCACTGACCGAATAACTAAGGCGATTACGCAGGCTACAGAAGCGGCACCCGAAGATCGGGTCGCGGCAATGACACATGTGCTCGATACCGCTTACCCCGGTAACGAAGGTAAAGCGGCGGTCTGGCTGCACTTAAGCGGCGCTAAAAGTTCATTAAAGCCGAATATGGAGCGAATCGTTCAATTGTCGCATAGCTTACGCCAGACAATCGACCCGGACGCCAGTCTTGCTAACACTAATAGGCTTGTAATGTTAGTAACCCTCGCGCTGGTTGGCGAGGTGGTTTCGGGCCAAGGAATTAAAGGCGCTCTCGGCTTCAGTGATGGTGAACTGGGCAACGATAGCGATACTAGCCGAGCACATTTCCGTCGCTGGCTGACTGAGATCTTACTCAACTTATCTGACCATCAACTAAACACCAGCCTCAGCGATAACAGTGGACTATAAAAATTATGAATAAATTTAACAATTCAGTGGCCGTAGTCACCGGGGCCGGCAGCGGTATCGGCCGACAACTGGCGCTAAAGCTTGCATCCTACGGTGCATCACTTGCGATTTCAGACATAAATGCCGACGGCCTAGCCGAGACTAAGGCGCAAGCGACCAAGCACCTTAAGGGCGATGCTAAGATCGTCGCCAGCACCCTAGACGTATCAAATCGAGAAGCTGTGTTTGCCTACGCTGAACAAACCAAGGCCGACTTTGGTTCGGTCAACCTAGTGATTAACAACGCAGGGGTTGCCTTGTCGTCTGGCACCTTTAGTGAAACCAGTGTTGACGACTTTGAATGGGTAATGGGCATTAATTTTTCTGGCGTTATGTATGGAACAAAAGCGTTCTTACCGATTCTTGAAGAAGCCAAGTGGGGCCATATCGTTAATATATCGAGCTTATTTGGGTTGATCGGCGTGCCAGAACAGTCCGCTTATAACGCCAGTAAATTTGCCGTACGAGGCATGACTGAGTCACTCAGACAGGAGCTTGAGTTAGCCGAAAGCCACATTAGCTGCACCTCAGTTCACCCAGGTGGCATCAAAACTTCAATCGCTCACAATGCTCGAGTGAGCAAAGAACTCGACGAGGACATGGCTAAAATCAAAGAAAATTTTGAAACTATGGCAATGACTACGCCAGAATCGGCAGCAGAACAAATCCTTAACGCAGTAGACAAAAACAAACGTCGCCTTGTAATCGGTAAAGACGCCAAGTTTCTTGACTGGGTTCAACGTCATTTCCCAAATCATTATCAAAAGTGTTTCAACTGGTTCGTCCAGCGAGAGCTCGCCAAAGCAAAGTAGCGAGAGACCACTTCGTTAGGCTTCGTCGTCCTTCGTAGGGCTTTCGTCGTCCTTCGTCGTCCTTCGTAGGACTTTCGTAGGACTTTCGTAGGACTTTCGTAGGACTTTCGTAGGACTTTCGTAGGACTTTCGTCGGGCTTCGTCCGGCTTCGTCAGGCTTCGTCGTCCTTCGTCGTCCTGAGCGCAGCCGAAG
>JAWUZB010000084.1:0-7471 GCA_034110505.1 Gammaproteobacteria bacterium | reverse complement strand
CTTAAGGCCGTTCAGCGCTGGCCGTGTCGTAAAATGCTTTGTCGCGTTTGCTATTAGCTTCGCTAATGACATAGGCACGAATCGCCTCGACTGTTTGAGCGTCTAACACTTTGCCAAAATTAGGCATGCCTTGTTTTGCTAAAGCACCTTTAGAAACAATACTACTCCAAGCCTCGGAGTTGGTGGTGATGGCTGAATAGCGCAAGTTAGGTACCAAGCCCGACGAGAAAGCTTGGTCGCCGTGGCAAGCGATGCAATTATTCGCATAAGCATAGGCGCCCTGCTGGACAACTTCGGCACTTACATCTAGCGGCGTCGGAATGGTCGGCAACGCGATTTCAGATTTATCAATTTCAGGAAGCTTACCGTTTGCACCTAACTTAAACACCATTACTCGGCCGATTTTAGGTGTGCTTCCGGTTGGTAATACGCCGCCATAGCCGAGCACATAAGCACCGCCCCAACCTGATGCAACAGCAATGTATTGTTGGCCATCTAGTTCATACGTGATAGGTGCCGCCATAACGCCAGTTTGAGTAAAAAACTTCCAAACAGACTCTCCGGTATTCGCATTAAATGCAGCAAAATGAGCATCTGCGGCTCCTTGAAACACTAAGTTTCCAGAGGTCGACAATACGCCGCCGTTCCAAGGGCCTTTATACTCATGCCGCCAGGCTTCTTTTTGGGTAACCGGATCCCAAGCAATTAACCGGCCCTTAAGCGACGCTTTTGCGGCTTTAAACACCGCCTTGTCTGTTGGTAAGCCACCGTACACGAAGTCAACGCCGGTATTCCATGCGCCATCAGTGAACTTATAATCAGGCTTATCAACGTACGCCCAAGGAGCTTCTTGAGCCGGGATATAGACTAAACCAGTGTCTGGGCTGTAGGACATTGGCTGCCAGTTATGAGCGCCTAATGGTCCCGGTAATTGTATCGATGGTGTTTTTCCTGAGTAGCGAGCGGTGTCTGTTTCCACTGGCCGGCCGCTGTCTGGGTCAATATGAGTGGCCCACGTTACTGGAACAAAATTGTTAGCCGAAATGAATTCACCGGTTTCTCTGTCAAGCACATAAAAGAAGCCGTTCTTAGGCGCTTGCATGATGACTTTTCGTTGTTTACCGTCAATGTCTAACTCAGCCAGAATCATATGCTGGGTCGCGGTGTAATCCCAATTATCTGCGGGTGTGGTTTGGTAATGCCAAACGTATTCACCAGTACTCGGCCTGACCGCTACGATCGACGAAAGAAAAAGATTGTCACCACCTTCTGGACTTCGAATACTGTGGTTCCAAGGGGAGCCGTTACCAACACCAATGTAGAGTAAATCAAGTTCAGGATCATACGCCATAGAATCCCATGCTGTACCACCCGCGCCAGCTTGCCAAAATTCACCGGTCCAAGTCTTGGCGGCCATTTCCATCGTCGCGTTCTCAAAGCCGTTCTCAGGATTGCCTGGTACTGTGTAAAAACGCCACAATAGCTCGCCTGTATCGGCTGCATAGGCGCTTATATAACCTCGTACACCTAACTCAGCTCCGCCATTGCCAATAATCACCTTGCCATCAATAATGCGCGGCGCGCCGGAGATGGTGTAGGGCTTGGTTTTATCAATGGTATTGATATCCCAATTGATATCGCCAGTCTTGGCATTGAGCGAAATTAATCGGCCGTCCATGGTTCCAGTGAAAACTGAATCTCCCCAAATCGCAACGCCACGGTTAATCACGTCGCAGCAGCCTTTTGCCGCCTGCTCCTTATCAATTACTGGGTCAAAACTCCACAAACGCTCACCTGTTTTAGCGTCGAGAGCATGAACCTTATTCCACGTAGCAGTGACATACATCACACCATCATGAACAATGGGTGTGGTTTCAATACCTCGGCTAGAGCCTAAGTCGAACGACCAAGCCAAGCCTAAACCAGCGACACTCTCGGCATTAATTTGCGTGAGTGGCGAATGGCGCTGTTCAGAATAGGTCCGACCATGTGAACGCCAGCCGCTGGGACTGGCTTCAATGATTGTTTCATGGGTAACTGCGCTTGCAGTAGAGCCACTGACTGGGGCGTCTAAATTCACCGATTCAGCCTGTGGAGTCACGGTATCTATTGTCTGTTGTTGATCGGCACAGGCAGCCATAAAAACAAGACAAAGCATCGATATTGTTGATGTAAATTTCATATTAAAACCCGTGTTGATGGCGGCGATATCGCTAGGCCAATGACGTTAATAGAGACGTCGGCACACTCCATGTGGACAACGACGCCGATTTAGTATTAATTAAGAGCCGGTTAACTAACGTCAACCGACCCTAAACCCCGTTAGTTTTAACAGGTTTAGCTGCTCATTAGAAACGATAAGTAGCTTGAACTGCAACAGATCGAAGGCGATCGGTAGATACATAACCGTTGCCTGGCACTAAGGGTTGATCGTTGCTACTGCCACTTGAAAACTCTTCAGTTAAGTTCTTACCAAGCAAAGCAAAATCCCAATTACCATCAAGACTTGACAAGCTCAAGCGAAGATCTAACTTAGTAAAACCCTCGACCCCTGCATAAATAGGATCAAGGTCTGAAGCCGCCAGAAAATCATCAGAATAGTTGATGTTTGCTACGCCACGCAACTCCCAGTTATTCGACAGCGCCATGTTGTAATCCAAGTTTAGGTTAAAACTGAACTCAGGCGAGAACATATTGGTCTCGCCGGTAGCATTACGAAAAGCTGTTGGCGTGCCTCGGCCGACACAATCGCCGCGGTTATTAGCATCTGAGCCTGAGAAGCAAGGCGCATTAGGGAAGCTTGCATATTCAGCATTTAAGTAGACTCCCGAGAAACTGACTAAAAAGTTGTCTTGAGCTAACCATTTAAGGTCAAGTTCAACACCTTTAGTTTTAACTTCCGCTGCATTTTGCACGAAGAATGCGGTAGCACCATCGAAAATACTTACTTGATAATTATCGACAGTAGATAAGAATGCCGTTGCGTTCAGCTGCAGATTGCCATCAAGCAAGGAACTCTTAAACCCAGCTTCATAATTAAGCACTTCTTCTTCTTCAAATTCGAAGAATGGGTCGTCATTTCTACGTAAAAAGCGAGCATCGAAACCACCGCCTTTAACACCGGTAGAAACAGTGGCGAAGCCCATAGTGCTATCGCTAAAGTCGTGCTGAAGACCTAATGACCAGGTTACAAAGCTCTCGTCTCGTTGTCGAGTAATGTCATGTTCAAAGGTGCCAAGTGCATTTTGTAAGATGGCTACTTGTGCTATACCGGCGGCTTGAGCCAGTGGCGCTGTTGCTAGAAAGCGATCAAATTCTGCGGGTGTATCACCAAACGCTAGACTGCCCGCAGGAAGACCGGCTAGAGAGCTATAGTCCTGGCCTGCGGTAAAGAAAGTATCGAGACGGTGGTTAGCGTTCTTACTTTCATCTGAATATCTAAGACCAACCGTCGCTCTGGTTGCATCGGCAAAATTCCATTTAAGCTGACCAAATACCGCTTTAGTTTCCTGTGCTTGAACGAAGGTATAATCGCGCGTCATGTTTGGAAACAATACGGTCGGCAGCCCTGGAGGAGTAAGCAGTGATGTGCCAAAACCTTCAACAGAACGATAATCTAGGTCGGCATCTTGATAATACACGCCGCCAATATATTCAAACGTTTCACCAACGGGCGAGGTAATTCTAAATTCTTGACTAAACTGCTCATAATCTTCAGTAGCATCTACTTCGATCAGTGGTAGCGCTGCAAAATCGCAATCGCAGATATCACGAAAGTCGTATTGAGCAAAACCAGTGACGGAAGTGACCGTATGACCCGCAACATCCCACTCGGCTGTAATTGAACCAACATCGGTATTATTGTTACTCAACTCAGGTTTTGATGGAAAGCCTCCGATACCAGCGAAACTCGGAGCAACACGACCGAGTAGCGCACCGCCGTCATTATCGACCGCGCGCTCACCGTCTAAACTTTCTACTCCATTACCACCGGTTGCTGCGGCGACTAATGCTTGATTTAATCCGCTTGTCGCAGCTGCGCCTGCGGTAAACGGGTTAGAGACGCCTAGCTGTGTTGACTGCTGGGTTTGCTCATATGTGCTCGACTCTAACTTGGCCGAAATTTTCAATGAATCCGATGCGTCCCATTCTAATTGCGCGCGAAAGGTTTGATCTTCGCGCTGCGGACCATCTTGTTTGGTTACAACATTATCCAAAAAACCGTCATATTCATAAGTTCTGACAGCAAGACGGCCGCGAACTGTGTCGCTTAGTGGACCAGATATAACACCGGTAAGTTCTTGCTCACCGTCACTTCCAAATAATGCACTAACAGAACCTTCGACCTCTTGTGTAGGCTTAGCAGCAATTACGTGAATCGCACCACCAATGGTGTTCTTACCGAATAAAATACCTTGTGGGCCACGCAGTACTTCCACGCGCTCTAAGTCCATAAACGGTGAACGTGACAGTTGATTGCGCCCCATGTAAATGCCATCGTGGAATATCGACACTGATTGTTCAATACCCGCATTACTGCCTGCTGTACCGATGCCACGAATAAATACGAAGTTACTTATCGGGTTTTGCGCGATTGTTACGGCCGGAATATCTGCGGCAAACTCTTCACCGCGGGTAATGCCTAAGTTTTTAATAGTCTCGCCTGACAGCGCTACCATTGATATTGGAACGTCCTGCATGCTTTCAGAACGCTTGGTTGCGGTTACCACAATTTCTTCTATCTGCGCAGACGCAATTGAAGTGGCGGCAAAGACCGCTAAAGCGACTAAACTTTTAACCAGCGTTGCCGGTCTGGTGTTGGAAACGTTTGACATCTCATCCTCACTATTTTTTATGTTTTATGGGATCAATGACGCGTACCAGCTTTTTATAATCTGTTCACTACGAGGTGTCATCGACTGAATTTAGAATAGTCAATGTGGCGATTTCTCAGTTGATAATTCGCGCCAATAGTTTCTACTTTTAGCTGACAACTTGACTCTTTACGCTAGAAATGAGCGCCATTGGCTTGGTGGCTTACCATACCAACGCACAAAAGCATGGGTAAAGCTCGCTTGCTCGGCATAGCCTAATAGTTCCGCCACAGCAGCTAAATCGAGGTCCTTTTGATAAATAAACTGACGTGCCAGGCCCGCTCTGACTGAATCAAGTTGTTTATGAAACGTGGTATTGCGCTCAAAAAGCCGTCGCTGCAAGGTGCGTTTCGACAATTTAATGGCATCAGCAACATAGGCAACATTAGATGATCCCAAGGCCAAATCTCGTCGAATTACATTACGTACTTGAGCCAATAAACTCGCGTTTCTATCCCATTCAAGCACTTCGTTATACTGCCGATTTAAATTATCTATTTTTCCTGTAACCGGTTTGCGTAATATGCTTTTCTCAAAACAGATAGCGATATGACTATCACCAAAACTTACAGGACATCCAAAAAACGATCTAAATCGGCTTAAATTACGAGGTTCAGAATGAGGAATAGCAACTGACGACATCTTGAAATCACGACCGACAATCCAACGTAAATATTGAGCCAATAAGCCAGCCGCATGATCATGAAAGATTGAACTTTGAGCAAGAAATGAATATTTTGTTCGCAATTCAACGTAAGCAAATTTGTCATCGACCTTGAGCGTCGCGTTTAATCCTTCGGCTACAATATGAAGGTTTTCAGCTAGAGCGGCGATCGAATCTTGTAACGAAGCTTGGTTAAGCAAAAGCTCAAATATGGGTTCTAAATGTGCTACATGCTGGCGGGTCGACAAGACTAATCCAAGTGGTTCGAGATCAAGTTCTTTTTCAGATAGTTCGAGCATGCGATTATGACGTTCAAACGAAACCATCAATTGCTCACAAATTAAGGTTTCATATGGTAAGCCAGCGGCAGTCATTACCTTAATAAAATCACCTCCTCGTTCAAGAAAAATTCGATCAAGATGGATTAAAAATTTACTGCTTATAAACGGTTGTGATCTAGCCTCTATTTCGGCGATATTGTGATCAGCGGTTAGGTTCATTTAAACTTTTATAATGTTGCTCTACTCAATGTCAGCTTACCTCATACACAGGTTTTATTGCAGATATTCGGCGGTGATAGGTCGACTCTAGAGAGATGCCTCAAATAGGCAATTTGTGATCTTAGATTGAATATGCCGATAATAATTTAAAAACTATAAAGGCTTATCAGTTTTTCAGGCGACCGCCGTGTCGTATAGATTAAATGATGCTCTCTCGAGGTTATTTTTCTGGATATGCTTGGTCATTGACTGCTTTATACGCATGAACAGCACAATCAGATCAGGATTTTCAGACACAGCCGCATACTGAAACACTCGGTATACAATATCCGTCTGTTGCATTTGAAGATCGGCGCCTTCACGTAATCTCGCTAATCGAACAAATTGGGTAAACAAAATTATTGTGCCAGTGTTTAATGCGACAACCTTGATTTCTCTAAGCCTAACTTTGATCGTGAACTCCGCTGTTAGTAATACAAAGTCGGTTAAAAAAATAACTAGCTTTGCATTATGTGGGGACAACCCAATACACTTAATTTAATTGTAACCACAGTAGCAGATAGTTTGTGATCCTAATGTCCAATAAGCCTAAGACCTTAGTCCCGATTTTACAAAAATTTATTTTTTCGACACTTAGGTGAGGTTTCATTTTTTGACGCATGTCTACACTTGTCGGTAACTTCAGAGCTGGGTCTTTAGCTAAAAAAAATCCGCAAGGAAATTAACTGATACACGACTATTATTACTCACCGAGGACTTATGACTGACGGAATTTCAAAACGTCCTGCTGATCTAGCAAAGAGTCGATCAAACTGGCCTGGTCGGTTGATATTGGAGTAAAACGAGGATATCTGGGTGTAGCTTCAAAATGCCGATCATTAAGCCACCGACAATTCCAACCCTGAGTCTGCTGAATAAACTCAATTGCCCCTTCTGTTCCGGTTGATTCAGGCAGCCGCTAATACACGTATCGACATAAGATTGAGGCAAAGGGTTTGCCGCTGTTGCCGTATCAACCTGTAAGGTTTCACAAATCCATATCTTGTCATCTTGTGAAAGATTTGCGTCTGAGATATCACTACTAATATCATCAAGATTTAGCATCGTGAACTGATAACCGCGTTCACGTTCAGCGATGGCTTGATCTATTTCAGTCGGTATTAATACTCCGTTAAGTGACGCAGCATCATCACGTATGGCGCCAGCATAAGTAGCGCCCTCGTCTGGGTAACTAACACACCAAGCTCGACACCAACCTTTGATTCTCGCGACTTTTACGTCAGCCATAATATTTGAGTAATGTTGTCGACTATATCGACTAACAAGACTGCCGTAACCAAAAATATAATCCATCTAACCTAGGTCTGATTCAACTTACAGCAAATCTTTAACATGTTAACTATGTCCATGTTTATTCTGTCTGCTCTGAAGAC
>JAWUZB010000083.1:0-14513 GCA_034110505.1 Gammaproteobacteria bacterium | reverse complement strand
CTATAAGCTCAGAATTCACACCATCAAGCTGTACTTGCTGACTAACCGCGGCTAGATCTCCAGGTGCGATCTGAGTCAAACGAACCACATTAAAATCGCCGTTAGTGCCGGTAAACGAACTGACTTTTGTTGCACTGTCATCTAAGCGCATCTTGATAACTTCACGCAGTACGTCACTCGGAACGCTGCGGTCAAAATCAATCATAGAGGTTGTATAGCTTACTATTTCGACAGCCGAGTCATTCGCTAAATTAGCCCAGCCCGATTCAGCGCGCTGAATCACACTATCACCAGCGTCTTTGGCTGCCGCAATCGCACGCTCGGTTGTCAGAGTGCTTTTAATATCGGCGCTGACTACGGCTAGTTTGTTAGGTTCTGAGGCCGCAAAAACCAATTTACGCAATCCGACGTAGACCCCATCGGCAATCTCTATAAGCTCAGAATTCACACCATCAAGCTGTACTTGCTGACTAAACGCCGCGGCACGAACAGCCTCGTTAACGGCAACGCCGGCACCCTCATCACGCGAGAATAGATCGCTGGTCTTGACCGTAAGACCGAGCTCTTGTGCTGCGCTGTCTAAGCCGTCTGGCTGCTCGAATAGTTCGTTACGAAGTTGCTCAGCTTGCTCAATAACCAGCTCTTCTGCTTGCCGCTGACGCTCTTCGAACTCTAAATCGGCGCGTAAAATATCGTATGATTCTGGCTCAGTTGCGTTAATTTTTTCTACTTGGATCAAGTGGTAACCGAACTGAGTCTTAATTGGCGCCGAGATCTCACCCTCGTCTAGTTCAAATAACGCTTGATCGAACTCTTCAACCATTTCTTCGCGCGCCACATCACCTAGAGAACCACCATTCTGAGCGGTACCCGAATCTTCAGAATTGGCTTTCGCCAACTCAGCAAAGTCAGCGCCTGCGGCAAGCTGGCTGGCAAGATCTTTAATTTTTGCCTCTTGCGCATCATCGTCATTACCACCACCGGTATTCAATAATATGTGACGCGTTGTACGAGTCTCATCGGCCATAAAACCGTCTTTGTACTCGCTATACTGTCCCTCTAGACGAGATTCTTCTATCGTAAGACTTTCTGCTATCACCGCCTTATCTAGCTCGATGTAGCTAACGGAAGTACGGTCTGGCAGCATATATTGCTCGATATTATCAGTGTAATACTGCTCAATATCGGCATCTGTAACGACCACGGTGTCGTTGAAGTCAGATTGTTTGATAGTAATTAGATCAAAGGTACGACGTTCGGTCTGAATTTCAAGCAACTCACGCACTTCGTTAGGCAGCACTAATGCTGATTCTTGAAAACCAGATACAACCTGTCGATTAATTGATGCTGTGCTAAAATTAGTTTTTTTTTGAGCTGCGCAAGCACGACCGCGACTATCAGCAAAAGCGTTATATATATTCTGATCGAATTTCCCATCAGTTTGAAACGTTGGGTCGTCAGCGATTACTTTATCAACGGCCTTGTCGCTAACTTGATAGTTGTACTCGCTGGCAATGTGAGCAGTAACAGCCTGATCAACCATACCCTGCAAAACCTGCCTTTTATAGAAGTCGCTATTAAGAACATCCGAATTGGCCAAAGTTGGATTCGATTCACGAGCACGAGCTTGTGCTTGTGCTAAGCGAGACTGATAGTCTTGCTGTGTGATTTTTTGCTCTCCAATTTCAACAATGGTTGGGCGAGCTTCAGTACTTGCGTATTGTGACACGCCAAAAAATGCCATTGGAATTATGATAAGGCCAGCGATGAACCAGGCAAATACGCCGGTTGAGCGATCACGGATTTCAGTTAACATGAAAAGTCCTAAGAATAATTGTTGTTCTAATAATAAGCGCGTAAGTATAGTCGACTGTTCGCGTACAAAAAAGTCCAATTAGTGGCTAGTTTACGGGTTCAAGATCGGTTGACGGTAATTCCTAGTGTTTTCAACAATTTTGATCACAAAAATAATCAATGAAAGCCGATAAGGCCGCGTTTTAAGGTTCTAAAATATTGCATTTTTCAATTTACTAATCCGCTGGCAAGATTAATCAACGGTAATAACATCGCCCGTCGTTGACAAAACTCTGATTTAATCAAATCTCGTACCCCGCTGATTAGTCTAAAGCATCGACCACTGCTCGCGTTTGAGGACATCGGACAAAAACGCTGATCAGGGTAAAACTAATTAGATCCAAATTTTCTTCGGTGATTACGATAATACCCACTGTTAAATCAAACATGTCAAAAGGCCGATGAAACCAGCTACCTTATAATCATCAAACTGCAAAAATAAAATGGTACCCAGCATGACCCAGTTTTTTTACTTCACTCTATTACTCAGTACACTACTGCTTAGTGCCGCGACTCCAGTGAACGCCAATGTCAAGGCCACCAGCAAGCCCTCGCACAGTAGCGACTTAGATATTCCCTTTTCTAAATACACACTATCTAATGGCTTAACCTTAATTGTTCACGAAGATAATAAAGCACCAATAATCGCGGTTAATGTTTGGTACCACGTTGGCTCGAAAGACGAAAAAGTTGGCCGCACAGGGTTCGCTCATTTATTTGAACACCTGATGTTCAACGGCTCTGAAAATTACAACGACGACTGGTTTAAACCGTTTGATCGTGTCGGCGCAACAGGTATTAATGGCACTACTAATCAGGACCGCACAAACTACCTTCAAGTGGTGCCAAAGAATGCTTTAGAAATGGCTTTATGGATGGAATCTGACCGCATGGGTCATCTACTCGGAGCGCTTGATCAAGACAAGTTGGACGAGCAGCGTGGTGTTGTAAAGAATGAAAAACGTCAACGCGAAAACCAGCCATATGGAAGAGTATTCTCAACCATTTTTGAAAATGTTTACCCTAAGGGTCATCCTTATTCTTGGAGCGTGATTGGCTCTATGGATGATCTGAACGCCGCAACCCTCGAGGATATGCATGAGTGGTTTAAAACTAAATATGGTGCGGCTAATGCCACCATTACTCTCTCAGGTGATGTTAAACCCGAAGATGCCAAAGCCTTAGTTGAAAAGTATTTTGGTCACATTGACGCTGGACCACCTCAAGTTCGACAAAAAAGCTGGGTTGCGAAACGAACAGGCAAGCACCAACAAGTTATGTTTGATCGTGTACCACAAGCTCGGCTTTACAAAATATGGAACATACCTGAATGGGGTAGTGTCGACGCCGACTTATTAAGCCTTGCATCAGGAGTATTGTCCTCGGACAAAAAATCACGCCTATACAACCGCTTAGTCTATACCGAACGTAAGGCCTCAGATATTCAAGCCTTTTCATTTAACTCCGAGATAGGCGGCTTATTTGGCATTGTTGCCACCGCCTTAAAGCAAACAGACTTGGACTATATCGACGATGCTATTGATGAAGAAATGCGCGCCTTTATGAAGCAAGGGCCGAGCAAGCAAGAGCTGGCCCGAGTAAGGACAGGAGCAAAGGCTGGATTCGTACGTAGCCTTGAGCGAATTAGCGGTAAAGCCGATACATTAGCTGAAAATCAAGTATTTGGTGGTTCACCAGATGCCTATAAGGAAAGCGTTGAGCGCTTTCAAACAGCGTCAGCCAAAAGCGTTGCCGAGGCGACCAAAAAATGGCTAAGCGACGGTGAGTATTCATTACGAGTATTGCCTTTTGCCGAACACTCAAGCACACCGAGTACTGTCGACCGTAGCACCGGCATACCAACAATCGGAACGGCACCTGAAGTCAGTTTCGATAAATTACAGAAGGCCACTTTAAAGAACGGACTAAACGTAATTTTAGCGAATCGCTCTGCCGTCCCAGTAGTGCGCATGCAATTACTGGTCAACGCTGGTTACGCAGCCGATCAAAATTTCAAACCCGGTACGGCTAACTTAGCAATGGCCATGCTTGATGAAGGCACCAAGACTCGAAATGCACTCGATATCAGCACGCTAATGTCGGAAATGGGCACCAGCATTGGCAGTGGTGCCAGTTTAGATTCGTCAGTGGTGAGCTTGAATACGCTAACAAGCAATCTAGAAGACTCGATTGCTTTGTACGCCGACATAATTCTTAACCCGACCTTTCCTGAAGACGAACTGAACCGCTTGACAGAGCAGCAACTTGCGGCCATTGCACAAGAGAAAAACTCTCCGTTTGGTGCT
This sequence comes from Gammaproteobacteria bacterium, assembly GCA_034110505.1. Taxonomy (GTDB): domain Bacteria; phylum Pseudomonadota; class Gammaproteobacteria; order Arenicellales; family Arenicellaceae; genus Arenicella. Next base: position 10,353 of record JAWUZB010000083.1, on the reverse strand, counting down.
GGTTTGCGCTTATTGCCGAAACTTCTGTACGGCGAGGGCCATGCTTATTCGGCACCATTTTCAGGTTCTGGTACCGAACAAAGTGTTACCTCAATGACCGCCGAGGATCTCCGCCAGCATCATCAGACATGGTTTACATCCGATAACGCTACTCTGATTGTTAGCGGCGATATTACCATGCAAGACCTCATTCCTTTAGCAGAAAAATATCTAGGGAAAATGCGCAGCAGCGCGGTTCCAATAAAAAATATTGCGAAGATTAAACCGCTAGAAAAATCCGTGATTTATTTACTGGATCGACCGGGTTCTGAGCAATCGGCTATCCTAAGCGCCAAGATGCTGCCCAAGTATGGCTTCGATGGTGAACTATCGTTACAACTAATGAACGAAGTATTAGGTGCCAGTTTCAACTCGCGAATTAATATGAACTTGCGGGAAGATAAGGGTTGGTCATATGGAGCTCGATCTATTATTCGTGGCACACAAAGCGAGCGACCATTCATTGCTTACGCATCAGTACAAACCGATAAAACAGCCGAATCAATGCAAGAGATCTACCGTGAGATAAAAGGCATCATGACGGATAAACCGGCTCTTGCCGAAGAACTAGCCAGATCATTGGACAAGCGAACACTAACTCTCCCCGGCCGATGGGAAACGGCCAGCGCAGTTGAGGGAGACATTGCCACTATGGTCAAATATGAGCTAGCTGACGACTATTGGGATCAATATGTAATAGAGCTAAGACAAATTGATTTGAATCAGATAAACCAATCAGCCAAAGAAAACCTTACGCCGGATGCGATGCTCTGGGTTGTGGTTGGAGACCGGCAGCTTATTGAGGAAAAAGTGCGCGCCAGCGATTTAGGCGAAGTCCGCATAGTAAGCCGCGATCAATCGACTACGCCGTAAATCATAGTCATATAAGAGAGGCGTTGTTGCTGGTGTTGCAGCGCCTAATAATTGGCTAGCATAAAATAGTTGACGGGAATAACGACAACGCTTAAATGGGCAAAAACGGTAGACAAAAAAAAGACGACTTTAAAAGTCGTCTTTTTTTATATTTTTTAAAAATGGCGGAGCGGACGGGACTCGAACCCGCGACCCCCGGCGTGACAGGCCGGTATTCTAACCAACTGAACTACCGCTCCGCATTTTTAAAACTGTTTTGAAGGCTAATAACTAAACCTTCATATTTACCTCTCATATCAAGAAGTAAATTAATATGGTGGGTGCTAGAGGATTTGAACCTCTGACCCTCGCCTTGTAAGGGCGATGCTCTACCAACTGAGCTAAGCACCCAAATTTTAGCTGAATTACTAATTGTGTACAAATGACACTCTTTCAGTTGTTGCCTTTTGCTTAAACCCAAAGGCCTTAGCTGCAACTCAATTCGGACGGCGATAATACCAATTTTTTGGCAGCTTGCAAGCAACTTTTTAAAAAGATTTCAAAAAGTTTTAAACCTCAATTGCGACTTGTTTTAAACCAACAGCCCTTTCAAGTGGGCGTAGTTTAATGCATCTTTTCAGATATGCAATATTTTTTTTCATTTGTTAAAAAATAATCAAATGACGTCGATAAAATTTCATTTCATCAACTTAGTTCGATACCTAACAAACCAATAGGCATAAACAGTTTAAGGTCGCGCCCTTAGCCGAATTAACAAGCCGAATTAACCCTTACTTCAGCACCATTCGATTCTTAGGCTTAACCAAGCAGAATCATCATTAAACTAACCCGACTTGAGAAGTAATAGCGTGCATTTGCTGACGGCGAACTATCAACTTCGATACCTTGTGAGATCGTACAGTTTAAATTCAACAGAGAGCGCTTAAATCGCCTCAAAATATTGTTATACCCACTAACAATTAATTAAAATACCTCGCCACTATTAAACTTATCGATTAAAGCAAAAACAACAATAATTAACTCTAATCGGTCTATAGAATTTTAAATTTTGGGCTGGATTAATATGGGCTTTGACTGTCATATAAAATGCTGACCTTAAACGAAATAAAGCCAAGCAATGCTTGGCTTTAGATCTGCTTTCAACTGTTGGTAAAAATCACCAAATTAGTTCAAGGCGTCCTTCAAGGCTTTACCAGCTTTAAACTTAGCTAGATTTGAAGCTTTGATCTTAATAGTCTCGCCTGTGCGAGGGTTACGGCCATCACGTGCAGCGCGAGCGCTTACAGAGAAAGTACCGAAGCCTACGAAAGTCACGCTGTCGCCAGATTTCAATGCATTAGTGATTCCACTTAATACCGCATCTAGTGCATCACCAGCAGTCGATTTAGAAATATCAGCCTTCTCAGCAACTAACTCAATTAATTCAGATTTATTCACGCTTTTTTCCTCTATGTAATAGGTTTTGTAATTTTTACTTTATTTATAAAACTTGGCACGCATGGTTAGATACGCATTCAATAAAACTTTTATCAAGTAGCGGTAAGGTAAGAAAAAATCAGACAGTCGCCATGACTATAGCAACTGCAAACGCCCTCTCTTTCGCTCCCTGACTAGGCTCGGTACTAACTAGTAACTCATAACCCGATTGCTTAAGTAAGTAGTGTAAAAATATATAGTTGACAGCTTTTGTTAAAAGTAGCTGTTTAGCTCAATTAGTACCACAGAGTCTATAATGATCTTTTTATGCCTAAAAAACAATATTGACTTATAAGTTTTTTTCCTGTTAACCCTAGCATTCATGCGGGTTTCAGCCATTTGACAACTGCCAAGGATCTAACCTGACAGCTCAAAGATATGCTAGATCACGTTGATTTATATAGGACTTTATAAAGACCAGTCAAGATAGCCATGCGATACCTTGGATAGGCATCACATAGCTATCTATTAATTAATGACGGGCTGTAGGCTTATCAACTTGAATTTTTGCTTTTTTAGTTACAGCTTCATCGCTCTCATTTGGCGCGGCACCACCTTTTGGCATCTTAGTTAGGGCTACTTCTAGCACTTCATCAATCCATCTAACCGGCACAATATTGAGGTCGGCTTTGATCGCATCTGAAATTTCAACTAAGTCTTTCTCATTTTCATGAGGAATAATTACCGTCTTGATAGCACCACGATGGGCCGCCAGAAGTTTCTCTTTCAAGCCACCGATCGGAAGAACTTCACCGCGCAGAGTAATCTCTCCGGTCATCGCCACATCGGCCTTGACTGGTATGTTGGTGGCCGCCGAAATTATCGCAGTACACATTCCCACACCGGCACTCGGACCGTCTTTGGGGGTTGCACCTTCGGGAACGTGAACATGAACATCTTGTTGCGAAAAATACGACTTATCAATACCCAAAGCATCAGCGCGAGAACGAACCACCGTAATTGCGGCTTGAATCGATTCTTGCATTACGTCACCAAGCTTGCCGGTATAAGTCTGCTTACCTTTGCCAGGCACAATTACCGCTTCGATGGTCAATAACTCGCCGCCGACTGAGGTCCATGCCAAGCCAGTAACTTGACCAATTCTGTTTTCTTCTTCGGCTAGACCGAAGCTAAACTTACGAACACCAAGGTAGTCGCCTACGTTTTTAGTATCAATCATGACTTTCTTAAGCTCGGCGTCCATTACCAACTTCTTTGTTACCTTTCTACAAAGCTTCGCAATTTCACGCTCTAGTCCGCGAACACCGGCCTCGCGTGTATAGTAACGGATAATATCTAGCACCGCACTAGAGTCAATTTCGATTTCACTTTCTCGTAAACCGTTATTTTCTTTCTGTTTAGCAACCAGATAACGCATCGCTATATTCAGCTTCTCGTCTTCGGTGTAACCCTCTAAACGAATAACTTCCATTCGATCTAACAAAGGACCAGGAATATCGAGACTATTCGAAGTGGCTACGAACATAACTTCAGATAAGTCGTAATCAACTTCTAAGTAATGGTCGGCAAAGCTATTATTTTGCTCTGGGTCTAATACTTCAAGCATCGCAGATGCCGGATCACCCCTGAAATCAGCCGCCATTTTGTCTATTTCATCGAGCAAGAATAATGGATTCTTGGTTTTGATCTTAGACATATTTTGTACGATCTTACCCGGCATAGAGCCGATGTAAGTACGTCTATGCCCACGGATTTCGGCTTCATCTCTGACACCACCTAATGACATCCGAATAAATTTTCGATTGGTAGCCTTGGCAATTGACTTGCCCAACGAGGTTTTACCGACCCCAGGAGGGCCAACCAAACAGAGAATCGGTCCTTTCATCTTCTTTAATCGTTGCTGTACCGCAAGATACTCAAGAATACGCTCTTTAACTTTTTCCAGGCCAAAATGATCTTCATCGAGAATTGTTTTAGCTCCGACTATGTCGCTGCGAACTCGCGATCGCTTTTTCCAAGGAACTTGCACTACCCAATCAATATAATTTCTTACAACGGCGGCTTCAGCCGACATCGGCGACATCATCTTTAGCTTCTTAATTTCGGAGTCGACTTTTTCTTTGGCTTCTTTGCTCATTCCTGCCGCGTCGACTTTAGCTTGAATCTCATCGAGCTCGCTTTGGCCCTCTTCTGACTCTCCGAGTTCATTTTGAATGGCTTTCATTTGCTCATTCAAATAATACTCTCGCTGACTTTTTTCCATCTGTTTCTTAACCCGTCCGCGAATCTTTTTCTCTACGCGGTGCATGTCAAGTTCAGACTCCATAAATGACAATACGTGGTCTAGGCGCTCAGTTAAATCATCAGCTTCAAGCAAGAATTGTTTATCATCTAATTTTAGATCAATAAAACCGGCGATTGTGTCAACCAGTCGATCAAGGTCGACAATTTCTTTCAGCTGACCAAGTGCTTCAGGTGCAATTTTAGAGTTGATCTTGCCATAGTTTTCAAATTCACTGACCAAGGTTCGCAAGGCTACTGGAGCCTCACCCTCTTCTACATCGATGGTATTTAGCGGTGCCGCAAGGGTTAAAAAACATTCTTCTTCGAATACCTTTTGCAAGTAAATCCGCTGATTACCTTCGACCAGCACCTTAACGGTTCCGTCAGGAAGCTTTAGCATTTGCAATATATTTGCAAGCACTCCAACTTCGTAGATCTCATCAATACTTGGCTCTTCCATGGCAGCATCATGTTGTGCCACAAGCGCAATTTGTTTGCCGTTTTCCATTGCTCGTTCCAATGCGGCGATCGATTTTTTACGACCAACGAACAGTGGAATAACCATATGTGGAAACACTACTACGTCTCTCAACGGTAATAGAGGAAACGGAGTCGTATAATCGATAACAATAGTTTCTTGTGGCATTTTAAATCTTCAGAATAGTGATTTTAGAAACTCGTATGTGATCCATAAAAAATGGCTACGAGTTCTTATTATACAACTGTCTCTTTAACGTTGCAGATTGATGTAAATTTACTTATTAACCAAAATATAAGACTGAAAAGTACCTATTCAACAGCGCCAAGCAGCAAATCGTGTCATCAAGCGCGACAGCTGCCGAACCCGGTCTACAACGGCCTTTTTTGAGCGTATGACTTCAGCTTTCGATCAATAATTCAAAAATAACATTTGAAAAGTGTAGCAGACATTTACGCCTGCTACAGATTGAAAAACTCTAGGCCGACTTCTCAGCGTCTTGCTCTTCATAGATATAAAGCGGGCGAGCGCCTTCTATTATTGTGCTTGCTTCAACTGATATCTTCTTTACACCTTTTTTCGATGGCAATTCGTACATAGTATCTAACAAAGCATTTTCGAGAATAGATCTCAAACCACGAGCGCCAGTCTTACGTGCTAGAGCCTTTTTCGCCACGGCTAGTAAAGCATCATCGCGTATCTCGAGATCAACACCGTCTAACTTCAACAGGCGCTGATATTGCTTAACCAGAGCGTTCTTTGGCTGCGTCAAGATTTTCAGTAATGCGTCTTCGTCTAACTCTTGCAAGGTTGCAATAATTGGTAGCCGACCGATAAATTCAGGTATTAAGCCGTAGCGAACCAAATCTTCCGGTTCAAGCTTACTCAAGTGTTCAGTAATGAAGGGGTTGTCAGTCTTGCTGTGCACTTGCGCACCAAAACCAATACCGCTTTTTTCAGAACGATCTCGAATAATTGCGTCAAGTCCTGAGAAAGCGCCGCCACAAATAAATAGTATATTACGAGTATTTACCTGCAAGAACTCTTGCTGAGGATGCTTACGACCGCCTTGTGGTGGCACTGATGCCGTTGTTCCTTCGATCAGCTTCAGCAGTGCTTGCTGAACCCCTTCACCCGACACATCACGGGTAATCGAAGGATTGTCAGCTTTTCGAGATATTTTATCAATTTCATCGATATAAACGATGCCCTTTTCAGCCTGCTCGACGTCATAATCACACTTTTGCAATAATTTCTGAATGATGTTCTCAACATCTTCACCTACATAACCAGCTTCAGTTAGAGTAGTTGCATCGGCAATAGTAAACGGAACATTTAACTGCTTAGCTAACGTTTCAGCGAGCAAGGTCTTACCCGAGCCGGTTGGGCCGATCAGTAAGATATTACTTTTCGCGATGTCAGCTTGATTCTTTTCATCTTGGCCACGAATACGTTTGTAGTGGTTATAAACCGCTACCGACATTACTTTCTTTGCGACTTCTTGAGAAATAACGTATTCGTTTAGTCCCGCGTGAATCTCAGCAGGAGTAGGATATTTATCTTGTTCTTCAGCTTTTGAAACATCGTCGATCGCTTCTTCACGAATTATGTCTTCACACAAATCTACACATTCATCACAAATAAATACAGACGGTCCAGCAATTAACTTGCGAACCTCGTGTTGGCTTTTGCCACAAAAAGAACAATAAAGTAGCTTGTTGTCATCGTTACTTTTATTGTCATCACTCATACTTGCCCCTAAAACTACCGTAAACATTCATTTAACGTCAAAACAAGACGTTTCGATCTGAAATTGTAACCTAACTGAAGACCACATTAAAACGATAATGCTGGCATATTGGTTGTGATAAACATTATTTAGCTCAACTTTATCGTTATTTAACAAGATAATCATCAATGTCAGAAATTCAAGTCAGTGACCGCGAAAAACTCAGCCCTAAATTCGCCATTCTGTTTATCAAAACAAATCGCTCGAAGAGTGGTGAGGTTGATCGGGTGCCTTGGTTAGTCTTACAACGTTAGAATTTACACCATCGACATGCCCTATGCGTGAATTCAAGCGAGACTATATCGAGACTTTTCATTAAGTTCTGCGCCAAATGTTTAGGCATCGAAGTGAACCGGCTCTGCTAGAGCTCTAAACCGCTGCGATCGACAGCGAGTAGTGACTAGCCCCTACCATCGACCTTGGATAACCACTTGGAAAGTTAGCTTGGCAATAAAAAAGGCCACATTTGCGGCCTTTTCCATTATTTTTTATTATCTTTTGCAACCTTTCATTAGCTTGGACGCTGGTCGATAACGTCATCGATTAAGCCGTACTCTTTGGCTTCTCCGGCACTCATAAAATTATCACGTTCAGTGTCTTTCTCTACTGTCTTGAGCTTTTGACCACTGTGCTTAGCCATTATTTCGTTAAGCTCTAGCTTGATTCGCAAAATTTCTTTAGCGTGAATATCGATGTCAGTCGCCTGACCTTGATAACCGCCCAATGGCTGATGAATCATGATACGAGCATGAGGCAGCGCGAAGCGACTACCAGTTGCACCGGCAGTCAACAGCAAAGCGCCCATGCTGGCCGCTTGACCGATACAAACAGTACTCACTTTCGGCTTAATGAATTGCATTGTGTCATAAATCGCCATACCAGCCGAAACTGAACCGCCAGGACTGTTGATATAAAGACTAATCTCTTTATCTGGATTCTCTGATTCAAGAAATAGTAATTGAGCAACAATCAAGTTAGCCATGTAATCTTCTACTTGACCGACCAAGAAAATAACCCGCTCCTTAAGAAGTCGCGAGTAGATATCGTAGGCACGTTCGCCGCGCCCTGAACTCTCGACCACCATTGGAACTAAGCCGCCGGCAGCTTGAGGGCTGGCGACGTTAGAAGAAAATTGATCTAGACCATTGCCGTAGGGAGTTTGAATCATCGAATTCGGAAATTTTGTCATTGCGTTAGTAAGCTCTTAATATTTATTGCTTGGATTATAACCTGCGTTGCTGAGTATAGAATGTAAAGACCATTCTTCTAAATGCAAGACAGGACTATAAAATCAAACTAATAAAAAACCCTACTGCATGTTCAGCAGGGTAGCGGCCTCAACATTCTCAACTTCGACATCGGCTTTTTCGTTCAAGAAATCAACCACTTGTTCTTCGAGAACGATTGATTGAACTTGTGCCAACGCTTGTTGGTTACTCTTATAGTATTCAATGAATTGAGAAGGATCTTCGTACGAAGACGCCATTTTTTCGATGCGTTGGCTAACACGCGCTTCGTCTGGCTTGATCTCTTCTGTACGTATGATTTCCATCATCAATAAGCCTAATGCAACACGCTTCTCAGCTTGAGGCTTCAATGTATCGAATTCTGGGTCAGGGAAGTTTTCAAGCATCTTCGCGTCAATACCTTGCTGAATCATCTGATTCTTTTGCTCTTGAATCATGCGGCCGGCTTCTTCTTGCACCATCTTCAAAGGCATTTCAGTCTGATTTTGTTCTAACAAGGCATCAAAAGTACGTTGACGCAGGGTTGAACTCAACTGACTTTCAAGGTTTGTCTCAAGGTTAGTTTTAACTTCAGAGCGTAACTCAGCTTGATCGCCACTCTCGATACCAAAGTTTTTAATAAACTCTTCGTCGATTTCAGGTAGCACAGACTCAGAAACCGTTTTCGCATGAATTTTAAAAATCGCCGTCTTACCACCTAGCTCTTCGTTGTAATCGTCAGGAAAAGTCACATCAATATCTTTAGACTCGCCCGCCTTCATGCCTTTTACGCCTTTTTCGAAATCAGGCAGCATTTGATTTTCACCCAAAATCATTGGGTAGTCGTCAGCTTTACCGCCGTCGAACTCTTCACCATCGATACTACCAACGAAATCGATGATCACTCGATCGCCTTTCTTGGATTTGCGTTTCAGCTCTTTCCAAGTCAGCTGCTGCTTGCGCATATTATCGATTACTTTATCGATATCTGCGTCGGTTACAGTGCTCTCGGGCTTTAAGATTTTGACGCCCTCTAAATTTAACTTTTCAAACTCAGGATAAACATCAAAGCTCGCGGTGTAAGCAAAGTCTTTGCCTTTTTCTACTGGTGCTTCTGGATTAATGTCTGGCTGTACCGCTGGCACGATATCTTGACCTTCAAGAGCCTCTTGCAAGCTCGCTTGGATCAACTCGCCCAATACGTCATTGGTAGCCGTACCACGGTATTGCTGCTCAACGATCTTCATTGGTACTTTACCGGGGCGAAATCCTTGGATTTTCACGCGTTTTGAAAGCTGCTTCAAACGACCTTGTACCGCAGTTTCGATTTTATCGGCCGCTACGACCACGCTCAATTTACGGCCAATGGCACTGGTTTTTTCAACAGACGCTTGCATGTGTTACTCGTATTTAGATGTGAAATTATTCTGGTTCAATCGAGAGCTAAAATCTGCTCACGACGCAATTAGGGGCGGGATTCTAACACTAAGCCTCGAATAGACAAAATGTATTGCCAGATAAAATTACTAGATTATTAGCAAATACGGCGTAACAAGGCAATTAGCCTGCAATCTTAATGTTTTGGGTACGTTTTATCAGTCTGCATTGACTTCCATGCCTGCGACTTAATTGACTACATCGATCATTCTTAAATGGTGCGAAAGGAGAGACTCGAACTCTCACGCCGCAAGACACTGGTACCTAAAACCAGCGCGTCTACCAATTCCGCCACTTTCGCACAACACTATTTAACTCGATCGTAAAACACGCAATACCCTACTCCACTCGATTGAACCATAATAACAGGAACAAACTGGGGTGACTGATGGGGCTCGAACCCACGACCACCGGAATCACAATCCGGGGCTCTACCAACTGAGCTACAATCACCATGCAGTTTATAATCGCAAAAAAAACCACCACGACTACAGGTATTACATCGGTCAGTTTAATCCAAAGACTAACCAACCTCAAAAAATTACAGTTTTGTTGCACCTTTTATTGCATCTAACAGGTTAATGGTGCGCCCGACAGGACTCGAACCTGTAACCTACGGCTTAGAAGGCTGTTGCTCTATCCAGTTGAGCTACGGGCACTCAACTAACAAAAATATTCCTTCCTAAAGTAAATTAGCAATTAGGCGTTTGCCTGAAGCTTTAAAAAACTTCGGCGGGTAAGAAATAGTAACACTCATTTCTTACCAACTACCTTATTGCCAATCAACTCGA
>JAWUZB010000082.1:0-12337 GCA_034110505.1 Gammaproteobacteria bacterium | reverse complement strand
CTCAAAATTTGATGCATTGGCTATTGCTCGAAATGACAGAACAAAACAGTCAGCGACCGCCGCCGCCAATAGTGTTTCGGGTGACCATTGATCGCCAGGCCCTCCGAACTCTGCTGGTGGCTAGCTGATGATATTCTCAAGACCGGTTGATTCTAACGTCACCTCGCCTGCGGTTGCTGGTCTCGCGCTTACTTTGTAGATATGAGGAAATGGATGCATTTTTTACTCCAATAGTGTGGTTTATAAAGAGACTGCTTGATGGTTCTTTGGCCCGCTAATACGACCCTAAAAACACATAAATTTTTCTAGCGCCTACGTCCTTAACAACCTTTCTCCTTAGCGGGCCGTTAGCAACCAATTGCGAGCGTCACCTTCTTGGTCCATTTTAAATATGCGAATATCGGTACTAAAAAACAGCGCGACAATGCGCGTAAATGGGCCAATCCAAACACTATTGGTTACCAAGGCACAATGGCTAAAATCCTTAAGATGCTGCATATCAAATTTAAACCCTTTACTGAACGCACCCATCTCAAAGCCTTTAAGATCTTTGATAATCTCAATCAGTTTAATTTTTCCGTTGGCCGCAATAAAAGTGGTTATTTTCGGTACTATTCGATCGAAATCATCGCTCGTAAATTTACCGTCTATGGTTATTTCTATGGTCTTTAACTCTGGGAATTCTTTGTAGTAAATATTCATATTGTTACTCGATTAATTAAGTGAACATAAGTTTGGCAAATGTAATCAGGTTCGTGTCGATCACCAGCAGGCTTTGGTTTCGACGATTATCTAGCCCCAGAAGCAAGCAACAAGAAAACCAAAACAGCGCTGTAGGTGCGCATTTTCTCGTCCCTCCGAAAGCTTAGTTGATTTTCTTGGTATCGCTCGCATCGGTGTATTGGTAATGATTTCTTGCATCAATAACAACTAATTTGACCATAGTAAAACTTACGGATTGGTGGGTTCGACGTGCACCACCACATCGTTAATATTGAACTGATTTTTCATAATAAGTTCAATCTCCTCGGTTATGTGATGCGCGTTTAGGGTTGATGTTTTGGGATCGATCGAAATGATGATATCGGCATAGTTACCGTCCCGCGTGTTTCTGGCTCGTACTTTACGAACTTCATCAACTAGACCCACTTTTTTTATTTCGCTAGCGATAGTTTCCGGCGCGTACTTTGAGGCATCAACCAATATGGGTATCGCCCGCAACATCAGCTTAACCGCTAATGCCAGCACAATGATCGCGACAATAATGGCCGCCAAAGTATCCACCCAATAGTAACCAAGCGCGGCGAATTGCCAGCCAACAATCACCGCCAAAGTAGTAAGTACATCGCTCAATGTGTGCTTTGCATCGGCTTCGATCAGATCGGAATCAAGCCGCCTAGCCCAATAATGTTCCCAACTGGTCAAGGCTATATTCAGCCCCAAGGTTATCAATAAGACAATTAGACCAACCTTGCTGTGATGCACCGCTTGGCCGTAATGTCGTATTGCATTCAACACCAATTCAAGCGCCACTACGGCAAGCAATACGGATAAACTAAACACCGCAAGATGTTCAAATTTTCGATGGCCGTAATGATGATGATTATCGCGCGGTTGCTCTGAAATGCGTATCGCTATCAGCGCAATGACGTTATTGGCAAGATCCGTTAACGAGTGCAAGGCATCACTAATGATTGCGCTTGAGTTGGTGGTGATGCCAATGGTTAACTTAGTAGCCATGAACAGCACATCAGTGAGCCCTTCTATGATTAGGACTTTCTGTACGTTCAATGGGTAAGCTCAATAATATTCACCAGCGAATTAGACCACCTCTGAGCATATTCAAAAATGATATAGATCAAGCGAGCGATAGAATACTAGCTAAGTAAGCCTATAGTCAGGCTGAGCGTTAACCGCCTTAGTTTAATCTCAGCATAGGCTATTTTTTTGAGCCCTGAATAAAAAACCAATGCCGATGACATAGATCAAAAAGGCTCAGTTAGATAGTGACTAAACTGCTTACCTCACCTATCGCTAACCTAGAGAAATGTTATGAGCCCGTACAAGTTGATCAACTATAAAATAAGCCTACTAATGCTGTTGTGCTTAGCCGTGCTCATTTTACCAGGCTGTGCCAGCAAGTCTAAGGTGTTCTCCGATTTTGATCCGCGTCACGATTTCAGTCAGGACCGAACTTTCACTTGGGTACAAGATCCGCCGATGCTGCGAGCCGGTGATTATATTGTCTCGCCTTTGGCCGAATCACGAATGACAGCCGCCATTAAGGGTGAGTTAATTGCCAAAGGCTATAGCTTTGTCACCGATCAGTCTGAGGCTGATTTTTCTGTGCTCTACACCATGGGGGCGCGCGACAAAATTCAAATTCGCGACCGCCCTAACCCTTACTATAGCCATCGAACTGACTGGGGTTGGGGAGCCTACTACTTTCCTTACTTCATCTACTTCCCATTCGAATCTCGCTATCGCGGCGATATCAATACCTATATCAGTGGCACCATCGCCGTAGATATGTTTGAGGTCAAAAGAAAACAGCCGATCTGGCATACCACGGCGTCAAAACACTTATCCAACAAAGATCTGAAATCAAATGCTAAAAATGCTAAAGAAATAGCCTTAAGCCTACTCCAACACTTTCCTGTAATAGGCTGCAAGATTGAAATTTCAACCGAATGTAAACCTTTTGATTAGTTTCCCTGTCAAACAAACGAGGCGTCATGCTCCGCGGCAGCCTGATAAAAATAGCAACACATTGGTATCAGCGAAAGAAAATCACAGTGTGTCAATAAGACCGAATTTAAATCAAGTGGCTTGTCGTTATTTAGACCCCAATGCGAGACAAAATGGCTGACCCAATTGATATAGATCACTACTAACCGGTCGCCAGCTTGATATGCTTTTTTTAATAACGTTACTTGATCGCTTTCAATCTGCTTTTTGTACTGCGCAAATAACCTCATCTAAATACTAAGGAACGACTAATGAGCAAAATTATCGGTATCGATTTGGGCACCACAAATTCATGCGTTGCGGTTATGGAGGGAGCGACACCTAAAGTAATTGAAAACAGTGAAGGCGCACGCACAACACCGTCAGTGGTGGCCTTCAAGGATGACGGCGAAGTCTTAGTTGGCGAGTCAGCCAAACGTCAATCGGTAACCAACCCCAAGAATACCTTGTTTGCCATCAAACGGTTAATCGGACGACGCTTCGACGACGATATTGTGCAAAAAGATATCGCCATGGTTCCTTATGAAATTGTTAAAGCCAAGAACGGCGATGCCTGGGTAAAGGGCAATAATAAGAGTATGTCACCACAACAAGTGTCTGCAAAAATCCTGCAAAAAATGAAGCAAACAGCAGAAGAGTATTTAGGCAGCCCCGTCACCGAAGCAATCATAACGGTACCGGCTTACTTCAACGATTCGCAACGCCAAGCAACCAAAGATGCAGGCAGAATTGCCGGCTTAGAAGTTAAGAGAATTATCAACGAACCCACGGCGGCGGCATTAGCCTATGGCATGGATAAAAAACTTGGCGATCAAAAAATTGCCGTATACGACCTTGGCGGTGGAACATTCGATATCTCAATTATCGAGATCGCGAGCCTAGATGGCGAACAACAATTCGAAGTGCATGCCACCAATGGTGACACCTTTTTAGGCGGGGAAGACTTCGATAAGCGTCTGATCGATTATCTAGTAGAAGAACTAAAAAATACGCAAAGCGTCGAAATTCAAAACGACCCGCTGGCAATGCAGCGCCTTAAAGAAGCCGCTGAGAAAGCAAAAATTGAACTCTCTTCGGCACAACAAACCGAAGTTAACTTGCCGTATATCACCGCCGACTCAACTGGTCCAAAACACCTGGTGCTTAAAATAACTCGAGCCAAGCTAGAGTCGTTGGTGCAAGATTTGATCGAGAAGACGATTGAACCCTGCAAGGTTGCCTTGACAGATGCGGGCCTTTCAACCGAAGAAATAGATGACGTAATTTTGATCGGCGGGCAAAGTCGCATGCCAAAAGTGCAAGAAGCCGTAAAGGCATTCTTTGGCAAAGAACCACGTAAAGACGTGAACCCTGATGAAGCCGTTGCGTTAGGTGCGGCAATACAAGGAGCGGTGTTAAGCGGTGATGTCGACGATGTCTTATTGTTAGATGTCACGCCACTGAGCTTAGGCGTTGAAACTAACGGCGGCGTGATGACTAAACTAATCAACAAAAATACGACTATCCCGACAAGCGCGGCTGAAACTTTTAGTACCGCTGATGACAATCAATTAGCCGTCACCATTCACGTATTGCAAGGCGAGCGTGAAAAATCTAGCGATAACAAATCTCTTGGGCAGTTTAATCTCGAAGGGATACCGGCAGCTGCGAGGGGTACGCCACAAATAGAAGTGACCTTCGATATTGATGCCAACGGTATCTTAGACGTCTCGGCAAAAGATAAGGCTTCGGGTAAAGCACAATCGATAACGATTAAAGCATCAAGCGGGCTATCTGAAGACGAAGTTCAGCAAATGATAAAGGATGCCGAAGAACATGCTGAAGATGATCAACGTTTTAAAGAGTTAGCGCAAACTCGAAACCAAGCTGACATGCAGTTGCATACGGCTAAAACATCATTAGCAGCAGTCGCTGATAGTATCAACGATGAGGATCGCCAAGCAATTGAGGGTGCAATGGAAGCACTAGAAAAATCGATTCAAGGTGATGATAAAGGCGATATTGACTCGAAAGTTCAATCCTTAATGCAAGAGCTTGAAAAAATTACGCCATCGACAAGTAAGCCGAACGATGAGTCCACGTCTGATTCGTCCGCGGTTGATGGAGACGTCATCGACGCCGATTTTGAAGACCTCTCTAGCGATGAAAATGCTAAAGACTGAGTGATGGCCATTTCTGTCAGCGAAGTCACGGCATTCTGATCGCGGCCGAAGGAGCTTCTGGTTAATTGTGAGATCCTTCGGCTGCGCTCAGGATGACTGTTATTTTTGCTCAGCAGCGCGAACCCGGCCCTGGATTTTAAATGACTTATTTAAACCCATACCTGCATTTGAATAACCACATTAATCAACTAGAGTGAGGAGACAGAATTACTAAGCACACTGCAGAACCGAAAGTCGCCAGTAAATTGGATCGTAGTATTGGTCTAATACAGCTTACCTTGTTCGGACTTGGAACTATTCTTGGCGCAGGGATATATGTACTTATTGGCAAGGTGGCGGCTGAATCAGGTCTTTACGCACCAATTTCTTTCTTTATCGCCGCTTTAATAGCCAGTGCCACGGCATTTTCTTACGCCGAACTAAGCTCACGCTACCCTCGCAGCGCCGGCGAGGCGGCTTTTGTGTTTGCGGCATTTTCGAATCGACGATTATCCACCTTGACTGGTTGGGCTATCGTGCTGACTGGCTTAGTCTCGGCGGCAACCTTAGCGAATGGATTTGTCGGCTACTTTCAGGAATTTATTGGCTTACCCGATACAATCATTATTATCGCCGTGATTGTGTTGATGGGCTTGTTGGCCGCGTGGGGGATACAGCAATCAATCACCGTTGCGGTGACCATTACGCTGATCGAGATAATCGGTTTGATAATAATTATTGGCGTCAGCGGAGATCATCTGATGAACCTGCCCGAGCGACTGCCAGAATTACGGCCCGATTCAAGCATCAGCTCTTGGACTGGGATTATGGCAGGTTCGTTTCTGGCCTTTTATGCGTTTATTGGCTTCGAAGACATGGTTAATGTGGGTGAAGAGGTAAAGCGTCCATCAGTGACAATTCCGATAGCCATAGGCTTGGCGATGCTATTGGCAACAGTACTGTATGTGCTTGTCTCTATCACCGCCGTAGTGAGTATGCCGATGGAGCAACTGACCGCCAGTGACGCACCCTTTGCTGACCTTATGCAGCAACAGGGCTATTCGCCAACGCTGATTTCGCTGATAAGTCTGGTGGCCATTATCAATGGCGCTCTGGTACAAATAATTATGGCCTCAAGAGTAATCTATGGAATGGCCGAGCAGGGTAATGCGCCAGCATGGATGGCGGAAATTCACCCTCTAACTCGCACCCCGGTGAAGGCGACGATGCTAGCGACATCAATGATTCTAATGCTGGCATTGGCTCTACCTTTAGTCTCGCTCGCCAAGGCAACTAGCTTTATTGTACTGGTGGTATTTGCGTTTGTTAATTTGTCTTTGCTACGAATAAAAATAATTAAACCGGCCGAGCCTAACATCTATACCTGTTGGCCTGCTGTGCCGATATTAGGTGCAGCCTTAAGCGTGGGGTTACTCGTGTTTGGCTGAGTAGACCGCTGCTAAGGCGGTGACTACAAACGTCAGCACAGCAATGCAAAAGCGCAAAAGCTTGATCCATATCAACAACTGATAAACCCGAGAAGTCGATAATAAGTTTCCAGGCGGTTAGGGGATCCCTAATTCAACTCACACTCAAAGGCACGCTATGACAATGAGTTCCAACAATCTTGCTTACGACGTTCTGGTCAATGATCACGTTGTACATATACGCCCGATTACCGGCGAAGATAGAGTAATCGAAAGACGCTTTGTTGAGGGTCTTTCAGCTGAGAGTCGTTACAATCGATTTCTTGGCGGTGTAAGTGGTCTCACGGATAGCGCTGCAAAAGAATTTTGCGAAATTGATTTCGATAAAAAAATTGCATTTATTGCGGTGATTAAAAATGCTGCTGGCGAGCAACAAGAAATTGGTGTGGCTCGCTATACATGCGATCAATTCGATCATTGCGAATCAGCCATTATGCTGGCCGATGAATGGCAAGATCATGGCTTAGGCACGTTACTTATGAAAGCCTTGATCGAGTTCGCACGACATAGCGGCAAGGAGTTACTCTATTCTATTGATGATGCTGGCAACACCGCTATGCGTATGCTCGCGCGAGACCTCGGAATGACCGAACAACGCGATGTAAATGACGCCAATATTCTCCGCTTCGAGCTTGTAATATAAATGTCGTTTATCTGTTTACCCCTTTCGAGTAGCAATCCATTGATAAGCTCTTTGAAATCTTGGAGATAGCCAGTGATTTGGCGATTCTAGGTTTTAATCAAACACAAACAAAACAGGTTATTCAGAATGAAAACTAACGAAGGCAACTCCGATCGCATAATGCGAATAATATTTGGTCTAGCAATGCTTAGCCTAACACTGGTTGGGCCTAAATCACTCTGGGGTCTTGTCGGTTTGGTGCCGTTGCTAACAGGGTTGGTAGGCTTTTGCCCGATTTATAAAGTACTAGGCCTAAATACGTGTCCAGCCAACCGCTTGAAATAGTCAGTGGCTTTCGATTAACGCATAAATCGAATTTTGAGAAAGCCAAGATCAAAATCTCAGATATCTAATACCTTCTGAATTAACGCTATTTTTTGATCCATATCAAGCTACGTTGATAGCACACTTGATAAAATAAACGCATAAATTAATCAGTCTTTAGAGGTAATCATGATCAATCAGGTACTTGTGTATACATTTGGAAACGAGTCACACGAAAGCGCGATAACGGCCGCTGCCCGCTTCGCCGCCCGTCATGACGCAGAGCTGATTGGCTTGTTTGTTAAGCCCGATTTGATCGGCTACTCAGGCGTCTATGGTTGCTACCCACTTGACTTAACGCAGACGTACTTCGACCTACAAAAAGATTTTTCGATCCAGACTAAGAAGCAATTCGATAGCATTGTCTCGGCCCATAATGTACGCAGCCAATGGCATGAAACGGCTGAATTTGAGAAAAAACCAAAGTTTGAATTCTATGTCGACATTATATTTGTAAGCCAACCTGACAAACAAAGTAGCGTCATTACTAGCGACACTAGCTTTATAAATCACTTAATCACCGATACAGGCTTACCAACCGTGGTGATACCTAAAGGTTGGTCAGCGGAGTATTTTGCACAACAGCCGATTCTTGCTTGGAAAGAAACTCGAGAAGCGGTTGCCGCAGTGCGCCATGCGCTACCGATAATGCGCAACGCTGATGACGTTGACATCGTCACGGTTAGTGATGCGAAAGACGGTGACCAAGACCATATTGATGGCGTCGAAATTAGTAACTATCTGCACATGCATAAGGTAAAGACCAAGTATTTTACCGAACGCGAGATTGAACAAGATCATAATGAGGCCGATACGCTGCTTCGGCACGTGGATAAGCATGCAAGAGACTTAATCATTATGGGTGGCTATGGTCACTCCCGCTTTCGAGAAATTGTACTTGGCGGTGTAACCAGGGCGTTGATAAAGAAGAGTCCTGTACCAATTTTACTGGCGCACTAATCGATCCGCAGCACAACAATCGCCAATGATTCACTCTAAATCATTGGCGATTTTGACTCGTAACATTGGTCAACTTGAGAGCACATTTGGTTATAAAACTCTCACTACTGACAGATAATTACCTACCAATACCCTTCGCTATTTGCGTGCGAGGTTAATCTGACAGCCCCTATTTAAGCATGCTAAAGTTCGGCTAAGAAACCGCCCATTCAGCTAACTATAAGCCATTGCAGATACAGTCTGAATTTTCCGAATAGAAAGAATCCACCAAGAGTGGATAAGAATAGGTGCATCAAAAAAATGCAAGCCAAACAATTAAGTGAGCTCTGCATTCAAGGCTCACAACGTGTTTACGACTATGTTTCTAAGCGACCTTATGGCGGCGCTCAAGAAATCGCAGTTGATCAAATTGAGCACATAGAAGAGCAAGAGTTTAAATTTAAATTGTCGAGAACCATCTTCGACTTAGACTCTATTACGTTTCTGTTGGCTGACGGCGAACGACGTTATTTTGAAAATGATGAAATCAGCATTGTTGTTTATGACCAAGAGCAGCGCTTTGTTATTGTTAAAACCAGCCTTGAAGTCGCCGAACTGATCAACTCAACAATGGCACATCCGAACGCTTGGAAATTAGTATTCGATCTAAAATTCTTAATCAAAAGAGTGATCGAATGGTATGAGAAAAATGGGAATGACTTACTGTTTTTAAAAGGGCGCTCACCATCATATCTAAGCTTTGATCAATCGTTGATTTTTGCTAACGCACAGCCAAGCGATGAACAAATGGAGGCCATCAAGCTCTGTTTTAACGCCCCGCTAAGTTATATTTGGGGAGCGCCTGGCACCGGTAAAACTCGCTTTGTACTAAGTTATGCCTTACTCACTTATATTAAGCATGACGCCAAGGCGTTAATACTGGCGCCGACAAACCTAGCCTTGGAACAAATATTCCGCGGCATCATCGACGTAATTGAACGAGCCAAGATTGATAAACGCCAGCTATTGAGATTAGGCACTCCAAGCAAGAGCTTTGCCACCGAACATGGCCAAGTTTGTGAAGATAAAGGCTTGGATGTGAAGCTGGCACAGCTGCACAGACAAATCGATATTTTAGAATCAATTAGCACCATTGACCAACTTAATAAACCAAATCTAGACATGATGTTGGTGCAGTTAGCTTGGCTTGATAAACGTCAAAAGCTAGTTCGTTTCACTGATTCAACATTGACCAAATTGAACGCTAAAATCAGTTCAGATGAAAAGAATTTGCAGGCTGTCGATAATTCGATTAAAGCGCATCAAAATGCCTTAGATAAGTCCGATGATAAGTCGACTAAAACCTTAGCATTGTTGCAGTCGTTGCAAAAATTGACGGTGCGTAAACAACAAATTACTGACAACATGAGTGGTAATCAAAAACGACTTATCAGTATGGATAACGACGTTAGAGGTCTGCGAGAGATTGTTCGAAAAAAACAGACTACACTGCAAAATTTGGCCGATAAATTTGGCGTTAAAGACCTTGATTTAAGTTTGCCTAGCGTCATCAAATTGCAGCAGGATTCAGTTGATAAACGTGCGCGATTGTTTTCGATGGCGCAAGAGTATGAGCAATTTGCCGAACACCAAATGGGCGAAAAACTGGATCAATATAAATCCGATTGTGCGACCTTAAAGGCCTACTCAACCGATGCTCGTCTTATTAGCGCTAACGTTATTGGCATGACCTTAGATTCGTTCATGGCGCGCACAAAAGATAAACCAATAGATGTCGACCACGTGTTTATTGATGAAGCCGGTTACGCCAGTTTGGTTAAGACATTACCGGCCTTCGTTACTCCGGGCCCGATAACCTTATTAGGCGACCACAAACAATTACCACCCGTATCGGAGTTAGGTCGCGACACCATTCTCAAAACGGCTGATAACAATACCGCCTTTGTGTGGGATTTATCGGCCATTCATTGTGAATCAGTTTGGATGTCGGAGACAACTGAAACGGCCGTTGATGATTACCGACAACAACGCGCGCCCGACTTTAAAAACTTACAAAAGAGCGCGCTGACGACTAGTTTTAGATTCGGTAAAAAACTGGCCTCGGTGTTAGACCAATATGTTTACAACGAAGAAGGGTTTCATTCAGCCTTAGATCACGATACTAAATTGAGTATCTTCAATGTTCAGAACCAACATCGCGTTGATAATGCCGATATTGGCCGTCGAGCAAACATGAGTGAGGCTTTATGCGTTATCAAGATAATTGAACAAGGCATTGTTGAAAATGATGATTTTGCGGTGCTTACACCGTATCGAGATCAAGTGTCGCTAATAGCAAGGTTAAAACCAGAGCTAGTCGATCATGATCGATTACTCACGGTGCACAAGTCTCAGGGGCGCGAATGGCATACGGTAATCTACAGTGTCTGCGATATTGGCAATGGCGCAGCGCCTTGGTTTACCGATTCAACTAATTCGCTATCTGGCGGTCTATCAAATGTAAATACCGCGGTCAGTCGAGCCAAGCAACATCTTATTATTGTTTGCGACTCGAACGCCTGGGAAGCCAAAACAAATCAACTCATCAGCGGCTTGATCAGCGCTCGCAGTAAGCGCTATCAATACCAACAGCCGTGACGCGTTAACTCATCACGGCTTAATCTCCACTGCAAAGGGCCCGTAAGTATTGGTAGAACCGCTACTTTCAAGCTCAATAAGTTGGTAATTATAACGCTGACCCGTCTGCACCGATGGGTCAGCCAAACGATACTCCCCACCCAATGGCGCCATGACTAACGCTGGTAGCATTTTCTGGTTGATTTTAATCCAACGATTGTTGTCAGCATCTTGGCGCTCTACATAAAAACCGATAGTGCCGCGTTGTTCAAGCGTATCCCATGCCAGTAGCGCAAGCTGACCATCTCCATCTGGGTCTAAAAAGTCTCGCAGTGCCTGTAATATTGTCTTGCTATCGGCATTTTCTTCAGCCGCGGCCGCAGCTGAGTCCCATACAGCTAACAGAGCCAATAACTCAGCTCTATCCATCTGCTTATGATTAATCCCATTGAGAAAATCGTCGACACGTGTGGCCGTCAACTCAACAGTACCAATGGTAACCGCAGTAGGATTAACGTTAATTTTATAGGCCTCAGCTTCACCGTCTGTCGCCGTGCCACTTGGGGTTGCGGTGGTAATGGCATCGGTGGTTATGCGGAAGCGTGAATAGACGTCATAACTAGCACTAGTGGGTAAACCTGAGAAGGTGAATACTTGCGAGCCTGAGCCTGCCGCAACAGTGACACAGGAGCCTTCGCCGGTTTCATACGCGCCGTTATTACTGGCATCCATCCAACCGCATAAATTTGCACTGCCGCCAGCTGGGTTATTATAGCTAACCGTCGCTTCTATCATGCTCTTATCGCTGGCTACGAGTGAAAAAGACACACCGTCTTCATCATCGCCCGCTGCATTGCCACTGCTGTCGTTATCGTCATCACCTTCAGTATCCATACCCAAGTCGGCGGATTCAAAATCGACTATCGAGCCAATGGTTAAACCTGTGTTCTCACCGCCCGCCGCATCTATCTGATGTACCGTGCTGGCGCTGTTATAGCCATCTTCGTCTGGGTAGTCACACGCCATCGGCACTGGGATATCAGTTATCGGCGAGCTATTGCCGTCTTGGCCGGGTTGCGCGCCGTGGCTTCCTTGAGGATTAACTTTAGTTTGTGTCGCCGTAGCGTAAAAAATGCCTGCCACACCGCCAGCGGTATTAATCGTGGCACCAGTAGCATCAATGTAGATAGCACCGCCGCCGCCGGGACCATGCGGATCCGGTGTTATTACATCGCCACCTTTACCTCCCGCCACGTTAAGAGTGAGGCCACTAACCGTAGCGCTCGCGGTGCGTATAACAATAGTTCCGCCGCCGCCGCCGCCCGCGCCGTCATTACCACTAGTAAAACCAAGATTACTATCAAACCCAGTTACACCGC